>JBIOHA010000089.1:0-9899 GCA_044448625.1 Chitinophagales bacterium
AACCTGTTATTATGCTTACCAAAAAAGTAGAATCCGCATTAAATCAACAAATAGAAATGGAAGCTTATGCTTCAAATTATTATCTGTCGGCTGCATCATGGTGCGACTCAAAGGGTTTACAGGGGGCAGCAGGATTTCTTTACGGCCATGCCAATGAAGAAAGAATGCATATGATGAAGTTGTTTAATTATATCAACGATGCAGGTGGACATGCACTTGCTCCCAGCATAAAACAACCCCCGCTTAAATTCAAATCACTAAAAGATCTTTTTGAATCTGTTTTTAATCATGAAATGGACGTTACCAAATCGATCAACAGCCTTGTTGATCTTTGTATGTCGCAAAAAGATCACTCGTCATATAATTTCCTGCAATGGTATGTTGCTGAACAGCATGAAGAGGAGAAACTGTTCCGCACCATTCTTGAAAAAATTAATTTACTCGGGCCTGATGATTCCCGCGGACTTTATTGGATCGATCGCGAACTTGCATCACTCCCAGCTGCTACTGCCCGCTGAGACTGCCAACTGTAACTGTCAACTGCGACTGCTCTATGGCTCACTGCCCATTTTACCTTAATTTTGCAATATGACAACGGCGCAGGTAAATTATTTGAATATTGGATTGATGCTGATATCGGCAATTGCTGCATTTATAATTCCGTTTGAATTATTTCTTTTTTCATATGCTTTCCTGGGGCCATTGCATTATCTCACAGAAATTTCATGGCTGCATAAGCGCCAGTACTTTAGTCCTAAGAAATACGATTTTATTCCTTTGATACTGATCACAATTTTGATTGCGATACCTGCGGTGTTTTCTTATATATATGTTTCTGCGGGCACACGCGATCCGAATGGAAATTTGGTGCTAACACCTTCAATAAATGGATTTTTCAATTTTGTGAGGGAGGAGAACCCTGCAACTGCATTAATTTTTATGGCATTTGCTTTTTCAATGGTGTTTATCCTTATAAAAGATTCATTGAGAAGATTTATTGGTATTCTGCTGGTATTTATTATCGCGATACTCGTGCGCACAAATAATTTTGTTGAAGTATTGTTTGCCATGTTTCTTCCAACTTTAATTCATGTATTTTTATTTACGGGAGCTTTTATATTATTGGGAGCATTAAAGGGTAAAAGCGCTTCGGGGTATCTTTCTATGTTGATATTTTTCGGATGCGCCATAAGCTTTTTTTTAATTGCGCCAAATGGTGCGGGGTATCAGATCAGCGGCTATGCAAAAAACAGTTATGATGTTTCGTTTTTATCTCTGAACCAGCAAATATTTAAATCCTTCCTCCATATCAATGATCCATCATCTGATATGGTATATACCTCGAGTGCAGGCATATTAATTACCCGGTTTATTGCCTACGCATATACTTATCATTACCTCAACTGGTTCTCAAAAACCTCAATAATAAAATGGCATGAGATTTCAAGACCCTGGCTGGTGATAATAATTGTATTATGGTTAAGCGCTGTTGTGATATATTATTTTAATTATGAGCGGGGATTAATGATTCTCTATTTCTTAAGCTTTCTTCATGTCATACTGGAGTTTCCACTCAACTGGCAATCGTTTAAACAAATTGGAGAGCAGATTAAATTGCGATTGCGACCGGCACCTGTTAAAACTTAAGCGAGATTTCCTTCAGCGAGATGTTTTAATACTTTTAGCGAAGTGGCCATGTCGTTGCCCATCCATTTCGGTAACATGCGGCCTAATATTTTTGCGAAACCCGATCGCCTGGTTCTTCCTTTTACTATCCATTTTACATTTACTTCTTTAGCGCTCATTTCTTCTATCAAAAAAGAAAATTCCATTTTAAAAACGCCTTTGTTAAAGCTTGCACTTGTTTGTATGTCCTTATAAGGTTCTGTTTTTAATATTTCAATTTTGCCCTTACCCATTTTTTTTCCTTTCCACTCCATGATCGCTCCGGTGCCGGAAGTGATCTCACCATAACTTATTTCAATCCTGGGATCGTTTTCTTTGCTCCAGGCACTCCATGTTTTCCAGGTGGTAAGGTCGTCAATGGTATTGAATATTATTTTTTTATCCGCATTAATTATTATCGACCGGCTGAATTGATATTTCGAAGGAATGAATATTCCAATAACAATAATCAATGCAAATAGGCCAGCGAATACTAATAAGATGGTTGCAAGCATATATTAATTCCAGCACGAAAGTAAAGATTTAATAATTATGTTAAGATGAACGATCAGATGTTTTATTTGGCCGGAATAGGAACACTGCTTGTGATTTATCAGTAATCTCTTGAATGTGATGGTTAAGTTTAATATCTTTAAGTATCCGAACCTCCTCAGGTGTTGATTAAAATTCGGATCTCATGGTGATAAAAGGAAGCATACCAATAACATTTCTTGCGATAATTTATAGCTCAGTTTTTTATGCCCAAACCATTTCAGGTGTTGTAAATACTTATGCTGAGGTTACAGCTGTTAGTGGTGCAGATATTACTGTTGTCTCAACGGCCGGATTTGCTGTCGACGATCACGTGGTTATCATACAAATGCAGGGTGCTGATATCGATGAAACCGATTCTCCCTTATTTGGTGATGTTATCGCATATAACAGTGCTGGTTATTACGAGTTTGCCAGGATCATTGCTATCTCGGGATTGGTGATAACAGTCGAATTTCCATTATGCAGAACCTATGATATTCCTTCTAATGTGCAGCTGATCCGTATTCCTGTATACGACGATGTTACTATCATCGGAGATGTCACGGCACTTGACTGGAATGGTAATGTGGGAGGCGTAGTTGCTCTTGAAGTTACCAATACACTTACTTTCAATGCGAATATCAATGTGGATGGCCTTGGATTTAGAGGAGGTACCCATTGCACAAGTTTTTTTAGCTGCGGGGTAGATAGTTATTTTTCAAATTATGCAGGCGTTTTAAGTTGTCTTGGAGGAAAAAAGGGTGAAGGTATTGCATTGCTTACCACTTCCTTTTCAGGTAGTCGCGGAAAAGCTGCTAACGGTGGAGGTGGAAGTAATTCAGGACAGCACGGGGGAGCCGGTGGAGGAAATTTTGGTGCAGGAGGAATAAGCGCATTTCAATGGACCGGTTGTTTTCCTTATGATGATGTCTGGGGATATGGCGGCATTGGGCTTGATTATTCTGAAGACAGGGCAATAATGGGCGGCGGCGGCGGTGGCGGTCACCAGGATAATGGACTGGAGGTGACAGATGGGGCCGATGGCGGCGGAATTGTTTTGATCACCGCAAACACGATCGACGGTTTGGGAAATGCGATCAATGCGAATGGCAATCCGGTAATCAATGTAACCGACTCTGAGGGAGCGGGTGCTGGCGGAGCAGGAGGATCCGTAATTTTAAGGGTAAACAATTTCAGCTCCGACCTTTATATAAATCAACATGGAGGAGCTGGGGGAAGTATTGAAAGTACGCTTTGGGCAGGAACTTGTCACGGCCCGGGTGGCGGTGGCGGTGGTGGATATTTGGGAATTTCGCTGGCAGCATTGCCGGCAAATGTTTTTGTAGATAATGCCGGAGGTCCTCCAGGAATTATTACAAGCCCTGGCGCATTTTGCACAGGAACAAGTCATGGTGCCGAAGCAGGTGCTGCCGGTGGTGTAGTGGTTGATGTTCCAGCTTTACTTATTTATCCCGTGGTGGATATTGGAAATGACACAACGGTTTGTGTTTATCTCGATCCATTTATTCTGGATGCCGGCCCGGGATTCGAATATTTATGGAGTGATGGTTCTACAAATCAAACATTTGAAGTATTTAATGACGGTATTTATTTCGTTACCGTTTCCAATGCATTTGGTTGTGCAGATTATGATACGATAAATGTGATTGTAAATGATGCACCTCCATTAAATTTACCCGACACCGTTCAATTTTGTACAGGCGATCAATTTGTTTATGATGCCGGCGCAGGTGTCACGAGTTATTTATGGGAGAATGGAACTATCGGTCAGACGAATACTGCAACTTCAGCAGGAATTTATTGGTGCACGATAACAAATGCGATCGGTTGCGCTACAACCGATTCATCACTGGTTTTACCATTATGGCCATTGCCGATTGTTGATCTTGGAGTTGACACAATTATTTGTTTGGGTGATGAACTGATACTCGATGCAACAACACCGAATTCTACTTATTTATGGAATAACGGAACTACAAATCCGACTATAGTTGCTATAACCCCCGGAATTTTTTCTGTAGAAGTGACCAATGAATTTAATTGTTCATATACTGATGAAATAAATTTAAATCCGGGATGCGGACATGATATTTTTATTCCAAATGCATTTAGTCCGAATACCGACGGGATAAATGATATTTATAATGTTGTGCCGTTTAATGATCTATTATCTTATTATATCAGGATATACGATAGGTGGGGAGCCGTTATTTTTGTAAGCAACGATCTTACTTTGGGCTGGGATGGAAATTATCTGAATATCCCTGCAGAGATCGGAGTTTATACAAGCCTTATTGTTTATGAAGTGGAGACTTTTGAAGGCTCTCAAAAGTTTACGTTGAGTGGAACAATTACGTTGCTTCGGTAAAAAGAATTAATTAGATCGCAGTTAAGACCGCGATCTAATTAATTCCAATTTAATTTATCTTTTATCTGAGGAAAATATCTGTTCAAATCACCGGATATTAAAAGCGGTATCCAAGGTTTACCCCAAATATTCTTGTGCCCAAAAATAACCCGCCTAAATCAGCATCCACATCGTTGGCACCAACAGTTGCGTCAATGTTCCATCCTGGTATCGGAGTTCCTTCAATATCGGCTTCAAGCTTTGCACGTTCATCTTCTTCAATTCCCAGCGGATCAACACCATGAGAATTTCCTTTCATAAAACCGATAAATGGGCCGATAATATTAAAGTCGAGGGTTAGTGATTGTCCGAGTTTCCATTGAATCCCAATCATTTCACCAACGCCAAATCCATTAAAGGAAGTTTCAATGGTTGGAGTATGAACTGTACCATCGGAGGTGGTGAATCTATAAATACCAGAATGCGTCATATGGGTGTATTTCAGATAAGTGGCGAAATAAAATCCAAATGGAGCTCCTGTCGGGCTAGAATAAAATCTGTATTCAGGCATCATGCTAAATGAAGTAAATGTTGTACTGTTAATTGCCTCTACGGCATCTGCATTATCGCCATAAATATTAAGTAAGGTATTTTTAAAAGGAAGGTCCATATTTGGAGCTATAGAAAATGTAACCCCTGTGGATTGTTTAAAATTAATTACTCTTTCGTAGCCCAACGTATAATAACCCACAATGGGACCGGTAAGATTGAATTTAATAATATTCGGTTTATCCAGTTTCAGTGGTCCGTCCGCCACTACCTGGCTGTAGCTGATCATTAAACTGCCTGAGCAGAAAATAATAAGAAGTAATAGGATTTTTTTCATAGTAGTTTTTTTGGTTTGGTTGAATTGAGCTGATTCACAATATTAAAGAATAAATACTAAACCTCACAGGCCTAGATGCGGGGAGAATCTTTCAGGTCAACAAGATGTATTGGATATGGAACGGCAATTTTATTTTCGTCAAAAGCTTTTTTAATTGCCATAACCCCTTCGCTTTGTGCAGCGAGATGATCGTATTGCTTGAATTTTCTTATCCAGTACCTGATCAAAATTTTGACCGAACCTGCGGCAAGGTCTGTAAAAAATATTTCCAGTTCCCTGTCCTTATTATAGTTTACTTCCTTAAAAGTATTTCTGATGATTGCTTCAATCCTGCTGAGGTCTTCATTATATGATACACCAACGGTAATATCCACTCTTCTTTCGCCGGTGAGGGTATAATTCGTGAGCGGATTATTTAATACGAGTTTATTTGGAATTTTGACATCAGAACCGGTGGTTTGCCGGATGGTAGTGTTCCTTAAATTTAATTCTACTATTGTTCCAAGATAGCCGTTTGATTCTACAAAATCACCAACCTTATAACTTTTACGGTTGGCCATTATTATTCCGGCTACAGCGCTTGATAAAGTATCCTGCAAGGCAAGTCCCAATATCAACCCTAAAATTCCTGCGCCCGCAAGAATTGAAGTAACGGTCTGGTTTAATCCTAAAATACCCAGCGCAATAAAAACACCGATAATAATAAATACCGTTGAAATAAAACTCGCCATAACAGTAGCAATGGCCGGATTTCCCTTTCTTCTCTTTAATATACTTCCCGCCAACCTCCTTACAAAACCCGACAGGAAAAAAATCACCACTAAAAAAATAATAGCAGTTAATAATAGTGGCAGACTATGGACAAATGCATTTCCCCACTCGGTAAATTTAGTAAACGGATTATTTGACTCGGTTTCCTGCAGCAGCATTTTTACAATTAATTAAAAGGCCAAATTTAATATAAGCTTTTCAAACATCAGAAACACATCAGACCAATTGATTACAGAATTGCAGAATTGCTGAATTGTGGAATTAGGGCACTCATACACATATACACCCCTTAAATTGCGAAATTCGAATTGAACAAAATTGCGGATTTACCCAACCCATACACCTATTCACCCATACACTTTAACACGTAAACACGTGAACATATGAACCGTTACCCCATTTTCATCTTCTCTTTCAAATACAATCCCGTATAACTCTCTTTAATTTTAGTTATTCCTTCCGGTACACCTTCATAAACTAAATAACCGCCTTTTTCACCACCCTCAGGGCCAAGGTCGATGATATAGTCAGCGCATTTTAATACTTCGAGATTGTGTTCAATTACAATGATGCTGTGGCCGCAATCGATAAGCGCATTAAATGCATCCATCAGTTTATTGATATCATGGAAATGCAATCCCGTTGTAGGCTCATCAAAAATAAATAAGATATGCTCACGGCTTTTTCCCTTCCCCAGGAAGCTGGCAAGTTTAACACGTTGTGCTTCTCCACCCGAAAGTGTGCTGCTGCTTTGTCCGAGTTTTACATAGCCCAAACCAACATCATAAAGTGGCTGAAGTTTATGTATTATTTCCTTTTCTTCTTTTAAAAACATCAATGCTTCTTCAACACTCATATTCAAAAGATCGGAAATATTTTTCCCCTTGTATTCAACTTCCAGGATTTCTTCTTTAAATCTTTTTCCTCCGCATTCTTCACAAGTTAAATGAACGTCGGCTAAAAATTGCATTTCAACAATTATTTCTCCTTCGCCTTTACATGTATCGCAGCGACCTCCATCAACATTGAAACTGAAAAAACCCGGTTTAAATCCGCGAATTTTTGACAGCGGCTGTTTTGCATATAATTCCCTGATCTCATCATAGGCCTTCACATAAGTAACAGGGTTTGACCTTGATGATTTTCCAATGGGATCCTGATCCACCATTTCCACCTGGGTGATTTTTTTCAGGTCTCCTTCCAGTATTTTTGAAATAAATGCTGTATCGCTTGCATCATCAAGAATTTTCATCAGCTCGGGATATAAAATATGTTTTATCAATGTTGTTTTTCCCGACCCGCTCACTCCTGATACGGCAACAAGATTATGCAAAGGAAACGATACCTGGATATCTTTTAAATTGTGCATCCTTGCGTTTTTTATTTTTATTTTGTTTACACTTTTACGCCGATGCTTTGGAATAGGTACCGATTTTTTTTCTGATAAATAATTTCCTGTTAAACTATTTTTATCGCTGTAAATTTTTTTGAAATTGCCTTCGCTGATTATTGTGCCTCCGTGAATTCCCGCTTCGGGCCCGATGTCAATAATATGATCTGCATTTTTAATTACTTCTTCTTCATGTTCCACCACCACCACAGTATTGCCAAGGTCACGGAGTCGCTTTAAAACTTTTACAAGCCGTTCTGTATCCCTGGGATGTAAACCAACAGAAGGCTCATCTAAAATATATAATGATGAAGTGAGGTTGCTCCCGATGGTCCTTGTAAGATTAATTCTTTGTGTTTCCCCACCGCTCAAAGTATTGCTTCTTCTGTTTAGTGTTAAATATCCAAGGCCGAGGTCGAGCATATAATTCAACCTGTTGCGTACTTCGAGTAAAATGCGTGATGCCACTTTTTCTTCATAGGCATTCAACGCAATATTTTTTATAAATGAAAAAAGATCTTCTACCGGCATTTCAATTAATTCGCCAATCGATCTTGCGTTTATTTTTACATAATTTGCATCGCTCCTTATTCTTGAACCCAAACATTCGGGGCAGGTAGTTTTTCCACGATATCTTGAAAGCATGACACGATACTGGATCTTGTATGCATTTTCTTCCAACATTTTAAAAAATTCATTTAATCCCCCGAAATAATTATTTCCTTTCCACAAAAGATCATATTGTTCTTTCGTCAATTGATAAACTGGTTTATGAATAGGGAAATTAAATTTCGATGCTGATTTAATTAATTCATCCAGCCATACTTTCATTTTTTCTCCTTTCCAGCAGGCAATTGCTCCCTGAAATACCGAAAGATTTTTATCGGGGAAAACAAGATCATGATCAACGCCTATGATTGTTCCGAATCCTTCACATCGTTTACAGGCACCATAAGGATTATTCTGATTAAAAAAATGCGGACTGGGTTCTTCAAAAATAATTCCGTCGGATTCAAAACGGTTTGAAAAAATCCGCTCACCATTATTTTCAACTTTAACCACCAGCGAGCCATGTCCTTCATAAAATGCGAGATCAACCGAATCGGCAATGCGCTGTCTGGTTTCTTCTTTTAATGAATAACTTGTTTCACCGTTTTCATCTTCCGATTTAATAATTATCCTGTCGACCAATAAAAATAATTTCGTTTGCTTAGCCCATTTTTTAGGATCTTCAGTAATATCGTCGATACTTATAGCTTCATTGTTGATGAAAAATCTTGTAAAACCTTTTTGCTGATATACCCTCGCAATTTCTTCCGTCTTCCTTGATTTATCTCCATTCAATTCCACCAACAAAAACACTATAGATCCATGCGGCAACAATTCAATATGATCAACAACATCGCTCACCTCATCTTTTTTAACCACCCTGCCCGAAACCGGTGAATAGGTAATACCGATCCTCGCATACAGGAGCCGTAAATAATCGTAGATCTCTGTCAATGTTCCAACCGTTGACCTGGTGGTGCGTGTGGTTACTTTTTGGTCGAGGGCAATGGCCGGAGAAATACCCCTGATATAATCCACGTCGGGCTTATCAAGCCGGGTAAGAAACTGGCGGGCATATGACGATAAGCTTTCAACATAGCGGCGTTGCCCTTCAGCGTAAAGCGTATCAATAGTAAGCGATGATTTTCCAGAGCCGCTCACACCAGTAACAACCACCAATTTGTTTCTGGGAATGGTAACATCAATGTTTTTAAGATTATGTTCGCGGGCACCTTTTATAAATATTTCGTCAGAATGGACGTTATTATGGTTTTTTTTCTCTCTCAATCGTATATTATTGAAACTTTTTCAAAAAATTGGCGTAAATCTTGACCATCATATTTGAAAATTGCAAAACTAGAGTATATTTGCAACTAACTAAATCTCAAAACTACTGCCTATAAGGTTATATCTACACTAAAAGTTTTTACAATTTTAGTTCATTTATAAAGCACAACCTTATTATGCTGCAGGCCAAAACTCTTCCTGATGATCAACTTGTACAGCTATATTTAGCTGGAAAAGAATCAGCTCTCGGCGAACTCCTCGACCGCCATAAAGATAGGATTTACACCTACATTTTTTTGTTTGTGAGGGATACATATACTGCAGAAGACCTTTTGCAGGAAACATTTATAAAAGTCATCGATAAGCTCCGCAGCGGAAAGTATAAAGAGCAGAATAAATTCCTGCCCTGGCTTTCGAGGGTGGCCTATAATCTCTGTATAGATTATTAT
>JBIOHA010000090.1:0-9593 GCA_044448625.1 Chitinophagales bacterium
ATTATACCCAAACCAATAACAGACGCAAGCGATTTATCTGTAATGAAAGGAATGGTAAGCTTATCAATAAATATACAGACCATGAGGAGTGCAGCCGACCCGCATTCCCAGAGTATTACCCTGTTGTAGAATTTAATCTCTGTAACATCGCGGGTTGACCTTCTTTCAAAAATGTCCCAAATCATGTAGAGAATTATAAAAACAAAATAAGAAATAATAATGGAGGAGATATCAGCTACTGGCCTTGTTTCACTTTTAATGGTGGTGAGATGTATGCGCTGTATGGTCCAGAAAAGAAAGGTAACGAATACGAGGGTGAACAGAAACATCCACTGTTTATAATTGTATGTAAAATAGGTATAGAGATAATCGCCCAGATAAAATATGGTGGTGATCATTAGCAGGGCAAATTTGATCCTGAAATCACGCATCGACTCATATGTTGACCAGTTGGTGACGACATACAAAATAATATAGAAAATATTTCCTAGTACCGCGGGATATATCAACCCCAGCGATAAATTCTTTAAGAACCTGTTCTTGATTTCTTTTTGCACCATATAGCAATCTAAATTTTAACCTTATTTAATATTTATTGATACGGCCACAGCCATGTTTTTAACATTTTCAAAATAGCGGTTGCATCATTTTTGCTGGAAAATGAAAAACATTGTTATGAAAAAAATATTACTCACAACATTTGTTTTCTCTTATCTACTCATCATATTTCAAACCAGCAATGCCCAATGGGCTCCAACTTCAGGACCGAAGGGTATAAACGTGAATGTTTTTTATCAAAAGGGTAAAGCATTGTTTGCAGGCACCGCCTCAAAAGGTGTATTTAAATCGACAAACCATGGCGTTACATGGACACCGGCGAACAGCACCATCAACAACCTGACAGTATTTTCACTTACATCCGATAGTCTTTATTTATATGCCGGAACTGATAACGGAACATACCGGTCATCAAATAATGGTGCAACATGGACACCTGCGAATGCAGGAATGACCGGGCAGTTTGTTGTTTCTTTTTTGAGTGCCAACGGTTATCTTTTTGCCGGAACGGTAGCGTTCGGATTATTTAAATCCAATGATCACGGCAATACATGGACCGATGCAAACGGCGGAGCACTTGTCAGCTCATCAATTTATTCTATTGCCTATTCGTCACCGAATATTGTAGCCGTTGCCGATAACCTTGTTTTTTATTCCAATGATAACGGCAGCTCGTGGTTTTATCCGGTTACCTCACCTTTTATATTTACCACACATCCTTCGATGATCGTAAATGGTGATTCAATATTATTGAGTTCGGGCTGGTCGGTTTGGCGTTCATTTAATTCGGGAACGAGCTGGGGATCACAAATAATAATAGATGAGTCTTTAAGCTTATGTGGATTGGTTGCTTCAGGAAATAAAATATTTGTGGGCTCGAACAAAGGTATTTTCAGTACAAAGAATTTCGGTGCAACATGGCAAACAATTCCACCAACCGGTTTGAGATTTGGCAATCGGTTCAATAATGCTTTTTATAAAAGCGGGAAAAACTTTTTATTGGGAATGGATGAATTAGGTGTTGCTTATTCAACTGATAAGGGATTGAATTGGCAATACACTACATCAGGATTTCCTCCTGCTTCAAATATTGATAATGCATTAATGATTACAGGCGATACTATTTTATGCGGAACACATAGCGATGGTTTGTATCGATCGACAAACGACGGGACTACATGGACAAAAATTGGCACTACTGATGACGATGATACGCTATCGAATGCAATTATTTTTTCGGTTTTAAAAAAAGGAAATATTATTCTTGCCGGTGCATGTGGTTATGGTTTATATCGTTCTGCGGATAATGGTGCAACCTGGACACATATCACTGCGGGATTGCCCGTTGGTGATTTTGATAATTTTTTATGTGTGAACAGTCTTGCAAAAGCAGGAACCAAAATGATAATTGCTACCGATCTGGGAGTTTATTATTCCAGCAACGACGGTTTAACCTGGAACAGCACCAGCATTTCAGGCACCGGATATGTTGCCATGGGTTTAGCATCAAATGGCACAACTGTTTGTGCAGCAGTTAACCGCTTCACCGGAAGCAATACGATATACCGTTCAACAAATAGTGGTGTAAGCTGGGCGGCAGCATTTTCAACGGGCTTTGATGATTTTGTTTGCATGGCATCGGATGGTGTTGATCATTTCTATGCGGGAACATTTTCAAATAATTATTTATCGTCAACAAACGGAACCTCATGGGGTTCATTCGGTCCGGGAATGCCGGCTGGATCAGGAGCATTTACCATTGCAGTACAAGACAATAATGTTTTTACCGGCAATGCACAGGGGCTTTATTTTTCAAATAATAACGGCGCTTCATTCACTGAAGAAAATGACGGGTTTGATCCGACACCAAATCGTGCAGTTCAGGGATTAGCAATTTCTGACAATTATGTTTTTGCAGGATTATTTCAAAACGCTGTGTGGAAACGACCGCTTTCTGATTTCGGAATTGTATTAAAAGAAACAGAACCTGAAGCAGCATCGATTCATGATCATTTACCGATGGAGCCCGGAATATTTCCAAATCCAATTGCGGAAGAAGGAAACCTGGTATATGAATTAATTGAAAGGTCACAGGTAACAATTTTAATATTTGATGAAACCGGAAAAATTGCAGGCAATGTTTGGAGTGCAGAACAGGATGATGGGATTTATAATTGGAAAATAAATGGAAATGAGTTTGCGGGAGGAAATTATATCGCGTCAATATCTATTGATGGCAGCACCAAGTATCTGAAATTTATTGTGATCAAATGATTGGGGAGAGGGTCACTGAAGTATAACGGAGAATTTTGAAGCACAGAGGGACACAGAGTTGCACAGAGAAAAAGGGGAATGGAGAATATTATGGTGTGGCATGTTGTGGTATCGAGAATATTTGTGAAGCATAGCGGGGCACAAAGTTGCACAGAGAAATGGGACATAGAGGAATTTAAAAAGGGATGCTGTTTTGAAGCAGCAACCCTTTTATCTTTTGTGATATGTTTCCGGGATCAATAATCGTCCTTGCGTTTTTTCTTTTCTTTCGCTTCTTTTTTAGAAACATCTTTTGATTTTGCCTTTGATTTCACTTCATCTTTTTTTGCAGTTTCTTTTTTATCATCTCTTTTTTCTTTTTTATCCATCACATCATCTTTAGTATATCCTTCCGATTTTGCCTTTTCGCGAATTCTCTGATTTCTTTCTACTTTATCCTGGTTAACTTCTTTATCTTTTATATTATTTTTCTGTGCCTGCAGCTTATCTTCCTGCGCTGGTGTAAGCACTCTATTATAACTCTTCATTCTCTTATCAAACATTTTATCCCTATATGCATCCATTTCGGCTTCGGTAAGATCCTTATCCATCATCCGGTCGTATTTATCCGCGGATTTCAAATTGATCTTCATCACCTCTTTTTTTTGCGCTTCTGTAAGGTTCACCTGATCGTCAAGCATTTCTGTGCGTTCACGTGCCCATGCAATTTCCTGGTCGGAATACTTATCAGGAATATCGTCCTTACGGTTATCGGTTGAAGATTGGGCCATCAAATTTCCAGCTCCCAGCGTAGAAATGACGAAAAAAAATATTGCTATTCTCATAATTTTAATTTTATGAGATAACTAATCAAAATCGTACCATGGAAATTGTTAACCCGGAAACTTTGAAAGTGAAGCCTCAATCAATTTTACCCGGAATATGATTTGTTGAGAGAATTACACAGATTGAGCAGAGGTTAATTTTTAATCGTCATTTTTTTGATCAGGGTTAATTCAATGGGGGCTCCGACCATACGCACATTTTTTGGTATATCCTGTAGCTTTCCTTTGAACCCAACCGTTAATCCCTCAATTTTATATTCTTCAGTGAGATTTGTGGGATAATAATCTTTTTCATCACCGCCATCCCCTGAGCGAATGATCCATGACCCGCCTTTTATCATCATAGTGCCGTGCAGCATTTCTGTTTCACCAGGCTCCGTTTGGGGTGATGTTTTGACAGATGTTTTATCTGGCGCTGCCACGTCGGGTGTAACAACAGTTTTATCAATTGGCTCAGGGTCTTCGACCGGCACTGTAATACTATTGGAATCCGCTGAAGTGATTATTTCGTCGGTGGTACCGGTTTTATTCTGCTTGCATCCAACGCTGACTGTCAGCAAAATTGCCGTAACAATTAAAACAAAGTAAATCTTCATATGATACATATTTATTGCATTAAAATTACCCAATAAACTGACAACAGGAAACATTTTCCTAAAAAGTAATTGTTTTTTATCTGACAAATGAAAAAAAGATGGCTATTAATTTTGCGAAATTCACAAAAATAAATGCCATCCGTATATTAACAAATGAATATGTGTTTAAGAATGATTTATTTTTTTGTTTTCTTCTTCAAAGCATTTTCTTTTTTAAATTGATCGTCTTTGGTATGTCTGCTATCCATATCATCTCTTACATCGGGTTTTGGTTTATGTGTGTACCCCTGTTTGTTTTGCTTGTTTTCACTGTTTCTCGCTCCTTTCATAATTTATTTTTAATAGTGAGTTTATTTATCCTGATCGTCAGGCAGACTGTAAAAATTATTTTCTTCATCTTCTTCACCTATCTCTTCATTGAGATCATCTTCTTCCACTCCAGGAATATCAAGATCCTCTGCTGTCATATCTAATGGATAAACCCGGTCCTTGTTTATTCCGTCTTTATTTTCAGGGTCATCCACTTCGTCGTCAAGAGAGCTTAATGCGATGAGGTCATCTTTGGTAATATCATACTCATCCTGGGTGTTATTCTCCACATCTTTAAGCAGGTCATCCGGCACCGGTTGTTCCGCAAGAAAATCATTTGGTATTGTAGTGTCTTCCTTTTTATGATTGTTTTTCATTATTTCATCTTTTCCAACATCCTCAATATCACTATTCAACTCTTCTGCATTCTTGTATATATCATCCTTTTTCCCATAATGCGGATACCCGGGAAATTTACCTTCTTTATCGTTTGTCTTATTTTTCATAATACCTTATTTATGGATAAAAATGGAAAATTTCATGCCCGTAAAAATTTTCTTGGTTTGGTACAATTATTTCAATAATAATGTTGAAGGCAAAAGATATTTTCTCTACAGGGTGGTTTAGGAAACTAAATGCTGAGAAATACCTGCCGAACCTGATGCGGATAATGCCGCCGGAGGAAAAAAGAGAGAATGGGCAAAGTTCAGAGATGGACTTTGCCTTTTTAAAATCTGGCATCAGTAACATTCCTCTTTGGTTTATCTCTCCTAAATAAAAATCATTTTAGATGAAAAAAAAGGTCTTTTTAATTTGCCTGTTTGTTTTGATCATCGTTACCGGAATTATTCTTTTGCGATGGAATATCAAAAAGAAGAATGATCCTTATGCTACTTTTATTGTACCGCGGCTTGAGATTAGTTATTTCGAGATCACGGAAATAAAAAAGGCAAGAACCAGCATGAACATGATCTTTATTGTTGATAATCCGTCACCATTTGGAATTCATGTTGACAGTTTGCAGTATGCTATGTTTATTGCGGGTGAAGAGGTAATGAAAAGCACCTACGCAAAATCTTTCGACCTGAACGGAAACGATTCAGGTGCAATTGTGTTGCCGGTTATTATAGAGAATCAGAAATTGTTGCATACATTAAAATCGCTTGAGGCGCAGGGTGTCGACAGCGTGAATTACGAAATGCGTTCTCAGTTTTATATCAACCTTCCGTTTTTGAAAAACAAACCACGTGAAGTGACAGTTACACGGTACCTGCCATTGTTAATATTGCCCAAAATAAAAATTGAAGATATTAAAATTGAAAAGGCAGGTTTCAAAAGCACAAACATCATCGTAACCACCCGCATAATAAATAAAAATAATTTTTCATTCAGCATGAAGGATATTTATTACAAGGTTCAGATCAAGGGTGATGAAATAACGGAAGGCGAAATAGATGAGGTGATAACAATCCCCGCAATGGATTCTGTAACAATTAAAATTCCCGTGGAGATCAAAGTGAAGGAGATCGCCACATCATTACCTGACCTGATATTCAATAAAGATGATACTGAATATTCCTTCTATTCGGAATTAAAGATCGTGGCTGATCACAATTCAATTCGCGACAGCAAAGTAATTATCGAATCAGAAGGGAATGTTAAAGAGATCACCGATCTGAGAAAGTAACAAACAGTTGGCAGTCGCAGTTGGCAGTCTCAGTCTCAGTTGGCAATTACAGCGTGCTGTCTAGCATCATGCATCCAGCATCGGCTGTTCATCGGCTGTTCATCGGCTGTTCATCGGCTGTTCATCGGCTGTTCATCGGCTGTTTTAAGGCTGTTCATCGGCTGTTTTAAGGAAATATCCCCATCGCCATATAGTCGCCGGCAATTTTATTTATCGCCACAACAAATGCTGCTGTTCTCAAATTATTGCATTGCGGATTTGTTTTCAGTTGATTCCTTATCGATGCATAGGAATTGATCATGGTTTCTTCGAGTCCGCTGCGCACAAGGTCAATTTCGTCAGGGCCCTTAACCAAAGCATCAATTTCTTTCTGATTTAATTTTTTCCCTGAAAGCTCTTCTATCGTATCAACAATTTTCATGTTGCTGCTTTGTTCAAATCTTTTTTGCAAACGACCAAACCTTACATGCGATAAATTCTTCAGCCATTCAAAATAACTTACTGTTACACCGCCGGCATTTAAATACATATCGGGAATTATCATCACCCCCATTTTATTTAATATCTCATCGGCTTCGGCAGTAACAGGACCGTTTGCAGCTTCTCCAATTATTTTTGCTTTAACCCTGGCGGCATTTCCCTCGTGAATTACATTTTCTAAAGCGGCGGGAATTAAAATATCACATTCCTGTTCGAGTATCTCTTCTGTAGAATTTAAATTTGTTGCCCCTGCAAAATTCAGGATACTGCCGGTTGACTTCCTGTGATTAAATACAGCATCAACATCTAATCCTTCAGCATTATAAATTGCACCTTCATATTCTCCGATGCCAACAATTTTAGCACCGCCGTCCTGGAAAAATTTGGCAGAATAATAACCTACATTTCCCAATCCCTGCACAACAACTGTTTTACCTTTTAATCCTTTTGTCAATCCAAATGATTGCATGTCATCTTCAAAATTACAGGCTTCTCTTACACCATAAAAAACACCCAAACCAGTAGCTTCTCTCCTGCCGTCGATGCCATGTTGTGTAACTGGTTTTCCTGTAACACATCCGTACCCATCCACCGAACCCGGATTTAGTGCCATATACGTATCCACAATCCAACTCATTTCGCGTTCACCGGTTCCGTAATCGGGTGCAGGAACGTCGAGGCCGGGACCGAGCATTTGTTTTTTGCATAATTCAGCTGCATAGCGCCTCGTAATACGTTCTAATTCATCCACTGAATATTCTCTTGGATTAATTCTGATACCGCCTTTCGCTCCGCCAAATGGTACATCAACAATTGCACATTTATAGGTCATCAAACTTGCAAGCGCCATCACCTCATCTTCATTTACCATCGAATCGTACCGTATACCGCCTTTTGTAGGTGTACGGTGATGCGAATGCTGCACACGCCATGCTTCAATCACCTGAAATTCACCTTTCACCTTCACCGGAAATTTCATATGATAAACGCTGTTGCATACTCTTATCTGATCAAGCAAACCACGCGGATGACCGGTGATCATCGCGGCCTTTTCGAAATTCTTTTCTACACTCTCAAAGAAACTTGTATTTGACATATATTGTGATTTAGTAATTTATTAATTGGATAATTTAGTAATTGTAGTAACCCGAAATAATTATTTATTTTCCTTAATTTCTTTTTCGAGTCTACCTAACTTTCTGTCGATTGAAATCAGATAAAGGATCAAACCTAAAAGAATAATAACGATGACTCCAACCACAACGTAGATCATACCGTTGCTCCTCATCATATTTTCTGAATTATTGGTACCTGAAATTACTGTTTTCGTTTGAGCGGAAACAACCTGGTATGATAAAAACAAAATAAAGGATATAAAAATGTGAAATATATATTTAAAAGGAGCTTTCATTCTATATTAATGTTATTATGTTTATAATTTAATTTACTTATTCGTATCAGCAATGAAGCGATCCATAATCCAAGAATAAAATATCCGATCACAGCAGGATAAAATACTTTCCGCATATTATTATCGAGATCATATACTGTAAATGATGAATTTCCACCACTCCCCGGATGTAGTGAATCAGTTAATCGCGGGACGACATTAATTGCCACATTCAGCAGTACAAATGCGAAAATGCTGTAAACCGCCGATATCTTCGCCCGTTTTTCTTCATCGTCGATGGAACCTCTCAAAACAAAATAGGCAAAGTAGATCAGCAGCCCGATCGCGGCACCAAGAATTTTTGTATCGTTGGTGATCCACGATATTAAATTCCCCCAAATAAAATTTCCCCATAACATTCCAGTGATATAACCCAGAACACCAAAGGCCATTGCTGATTTTATCAGGTTGAGGGCCACCACATCGTAAATTAATTTACCGGTTCTTAGGAATTTAATGCTGTAAACAAGAGAAACCAGCATAAGCAATATCATGGCAAACCAGCAGGGAACATGAAAAAAGAGATTCCTGGAAGTTTCATGCAAAATCTGAACATCCGGAACCTGGATCAATAAACCAACGGTAAATGTGTAAATTAGAAGGATCACACCGAGCACTTTCCACCACCTTTTATGCAACTGTTTCAGCATCCTTATTGAATCTTTATCAGAGGGGATCTGATATTTTAATCGCGCCAAAGATAAGGAAATAAAATAAGAGCCATCGCAACAATAAGGACATTAATTCCCAACAGATACAAGAGGTCGGAAGCATTTATCGCCAGGTTATTCTGCTGAACTGCATTCAATGAAATCCTGATCAAAATAATAATGATCGGAATAAGCATTGGAAAAGAAAGGATCGCCATTAAAGTACCGCTGTTGGAAGCTTTGGAGGCGATTGCGGATATCATTGAAAACGTAGTAGCGAATGCAATTGAACCGAGCAGCAAAGCCAGCAGAAATGATGCATTGTCAACCACAGGAAAACCGCATGTAATAGAATAGAATAAAAGGGCGATTGCCGACAAGAACACCATTACACATATATTATAAAAGATCTTGGCGAGAATTATCGCATGAGGACTTGCAAGTGTATAATAATAAAGTTGTCTGCCAGGTGATTCCTGGAGGAAACTTTTCGCCACCGCATTTACTGCCGTGAAAAGGATAACTATCCAAAACAAAACTACCCAAACAGGGCCCCGCATCTCATTAAAAGTGATGAAGATGATGAATACAATGCAAAGCATATATAACAATATCCCGCTAATTGCATATTTCTGTCGCCATTCGAAAACGAGGTCTTTTTTGAAAAGTGTGAAAACTGACGGCCAGAAATTCATCGAACAAAGGTATGTTGTAAATAAGATTCGAAGGGCCAATACTTGATGCAGGATACTGGATACTGGATGC
>JBIOHA010000091.1:0-9581 GCA_044448625.1 Chitinophagales bacterium
AATTGGCGAGCGATATCCAAAGAAGCGGGATCTATCTCACTGGAGGCGGCGCTTTATTGCGCGGGCTCGACAAGAGGATCAGTCTAAAAACCAAACTTGCTGTTCATGTTGCTGATGATCCGTTAAAAGCAGTAGTAAGAGGAACAGGAATAGCGCTTAAGAACCGCGAACAATATGCAGCATTGTTAATGAATTAAACAAACAGGCATAATGCGCAGCTTTTTTTTATTCATCATCCGCTATTATGCAATTTTTTTGTTTTTGCTTCTTGAATTGATCTCCCTTTATTTTGTTTTTACCTACAATAATTTTCACAGGACCTATTTTATTAATTCAGCAAATACCATCACAGGAAATGTGTTGAATACCTATGGAAATTTTCAGACCTATTTCACGCTTCGCGAAGTGAACGACAGCTTATTGAATGAAAATGCGCTCCTTCGACAACAAATTGTTGAGTCGGTAAAACTTGATACCAATGCATTGACCGGATTTAAGGATTCGAGTGGTGTGCAATTGTATAATTATATATCAGCAGAAGTTATCGGTAATTCCATTTCCGAACCCAATAATTATATTACGCTTGACCGTGGTTCCAACAGCGGTATTGAAGTGAACTGGGGCGTGATAACCAGCAGTGGTATTGTTGGGAAAGTTGTAAAGGTGTCACCGAATTTTTGTGTGGTGATGAGCGTGCTCAACAGCCAGTTCAAAAGCCCGGTTGCAATAAAAAAGAATAATGCGGGCGGAAGGATTTTATGGGAGGGAAAGTCGCCTACGCATGTCAGCATCATCGAAGTTTCAGAACCCGGCCGTTTGATGCAGGGAGATACCATCATTTCAACTTCAACCAGGTATCCACCGGGAACCATGATCGGAACTTTGCAAAAGTATGGTAAAGAACCGGGCAGCAATTATTATAAGCTCGATGTAAAACTTTCTACCAATTTCAACTCATTGAAATATGTTTATGTAGTAAATGAATTAATGAAACTTGAACGGGAAACCCTGGAAAACGAAGTGATCAATGCAGATAATTAATTGGATATTGCGGTTTATCGGATTGATCTTTTTGATCCTCTTTCAGGTACTCGTGCTTAACAAGCTCAACGTAAGCACATATATCCATCCTTATGTTTATCCCATGTTCATTATTTTACTTCCATTCGACACACCAAAATGGGTATTACTTCCACTGGCATTTTTTGCAGGGCTATCCATCGATATGTTCATGAATACCGGGGGAATGCATGCTGCAGCCTGTGTCTTCATTGCGTTTATCCGCCCCACCCTGATTAAAACATATACGCCAATTACAGGATATGAGAGTGTAAACAGTCCCTCCATTTCTGAACTCGGTGTGTTATGGTTTACCTTTTTTACTGCAACAATAATATTTATCCATCATGGCATTTATTTTTTATTACAGGTATGGTGGATGAAAGACCTTGGATATTTATTTCTGAAGATTCTGCTTAGTGCAGCAATTTCAACTTTGCTGATCGTAATTTTTGCCTTTTTGTTTTCAAAGCGTAAAATCAGAAAATAAATACTACCGTTAGCACCACATTTTTAAATAATTGCAAAAACATTTTCGAAATTTGTATCCGACAGCATTTTAGTGTTGGAATTATTCACTCATCTTTTGCATTTTAAATTAAATGGCCGTTATTGAAAATTTAAAACCGCGTTCTTTTGTCATTCAGGGGATGATTGTTGCCATTTTTGCCATTTTTTTTATCAGGTTATTTTATCTGCAGATCATTGACGATACCTATAAACAGATCGCCGATGACCGCGGTATCCGGAAAGAGCAGGTAGATCCCGACCGGGGACAAATATTCGACCGCAATGGCAAACTCATCGTTTACAATGAGCCGAGCTATAAGCTCATGGTCGTTCCATCGCAGGTAAAAAATATTGACACTGTCCGTTTTTGCAGCATCGTTGGGGTAGAAAAAGAATATTTCATCAAAAAGATGAATGAAGCAAAAACATTTTCAAGGATGCGTGAAAGTGTATTTTTATCGCAGATATCTGCAGAGGAGTTTGGAAGAATTGAAGAATATCTTTATGAATTCAAAGGTTTTTATACCGCGATTAGTCCTGTGCGAAAATATGCCTACCCTGCTGCTGCACATTTACTGGGCTATGTTGCTGAAGTAGATTCAAACGATATAAAAAAATCTGGAGGATATTACCGCAATGCCGATGTGATTGGAAAAAGCGGCGTTGAAAAAAGTTATGAGCAATTATTAAGAGGGCAGAAGGGATTTAAAAATATTGTGATCGATCGCTTTGGAAGGGAAGTGGGACTATTAAACGACGGCAGCGAAGATATTGCCCCTATTGCCGGAAAAAATTTAACGCTCACCATTGATATTGAATTACAAACTTATGCCGAAGAATTGCTTGCAAATAAAAGAGGCGCTTTGGTTGCCATTGAACCAGCTACCGGTGAAATTCTCGCGATTGTAAGTTCTCCCGGCTACGATCCTAATTTACTTATTGGTTCGGCAAGAACTAAAAATTTTGCAAAGCTTGTAATGGATCCGGAAAAACCATTGAACAATCGTGCGCTTAGCGGCTATTATCCACCAGGTTCAACATTTAAACCTGTAATGGCAGCATTGGGGCTTGACCTCGGCAGCTTGCAAACTAATTCAGGCTATAGCTGCAATGGAGGTTATGTAATGAGTGGCCATACCGTTGGATGTCATAATCATCCATATGCAGGTAACGTAGAATTGGGGATCGGACATTCATGTAATTCGTATTTCTGTTATACGTTCAGATATTTTATTGAGGGGCATAGCACTCCTTCAGAAGGTCTACAGGATTTTAAAGATAAATTATCGTTGTGGGGAATAGGAACAAGAACGGGAATTGACCTGCCGAATGAACGAAATGGAAATGTTCCGGATCCCGAAGATTATGATAAAATTTATGGCAAGGGTAGCTGGAAAGCTTCCAATTGTGTTACGCTTGGGATCGGACAGGACCAGATGATCCTTACTCCATTACAATCATCAAATTCCATGGCGATAATTGCAAACGGCGGATATTTTTATACACCACATGTTTTAAAATATGCTGATGATGCCGATTCAATATTGAACACATTTAAAATAAAACATCAAACAGAAATATCTGACACCATTTTCCCATATATAAGAAAAGGTATGGCCGGCGCAGTAAATTTTGGTACTGCGAGAATTGCTGCCATCGACTCGATACAGGTTTGTGGTAAAACAGGAACTGCAGAAAATCCGCATGGTAAAAGTCATAGCTGGTTCAGTTGTTTCGCTCCGCTTGATAATCCAAGGATCACTGTTGCTATTATAGTTGAAAATGCGGGATGGGGAGCAAGTTATGCGGCGCCAATTGCAAGCCTTGTAGTTGAAAAATACCTCAATGGAAAAATTAGCGAAAAGAGAATTCTACTCCAGGATAGAATGAAAAATGCAGACCTTATCCTCGATCCTAAACCCGAACCCAATACACCTGCCGACTCTTCAGATAATAAAATAACAGTTCAGGCAGGAATATTACCAAAGGATTAATGAGAGAAAAAAAATCCATTATGCAAAATGTTGATCAGCTCGCTTTAGGGTTGTATCTCGCATTAATGGTGATCGGGATATTTACTGTATTCGCTGTGAGCTATGATGAAGACACAAGCAGGTTTTTTAATTTTTCTCAAACACATGGCAAGCAACTTATATGGATGTGTATTTCATTGGTTGTTGGATTCAGCATTCTCACTTTCGACAGCGGCTTCTTCACAAAATTTGCAATGATCTTTTATGGTATCACACTTTTAGTTCTTGTGGTTACTTACTTCGTGGGTGAAGATATAAATGGTGCACGAAGCTGGCTTAAAGTAGGGGGATTTCAATTTCAACCTGCAGAATTTGGAAAAACTGCAACAGCTTTAATGCTGGCAAAATTTTTCAGCATGACCGTTGGGCAGCCACGCAGTTTTAAAAATAAAATAATTGCTTATTTAATTTTCGGAATACCGATGTGCATCATTATCATGCAGAGCGACCTCGGCTCGGCATTGGTGTATGCCAGTTTGGTTGTGGTGGTGTATAGAGAAGGATTTAAAATTAATGAAGTGTTATTGGTGGTTGCAATAGGATTGGGATTTGTTTTGTCGCTGCTGTATAACCATCTTACCTTAATTTATTTTCTTTCTGCTTTACTGGTGTTATATGTTGTTATGAATACTACAAGGCTCATCAGGAAAGAACAAACTCGTGGAATTGGATTTCTGATATTATTTATTTGTTCCATCACCGTTTTAATTATATCGCTGCAGAATAAAGAATATGCAATTTATGGAAGTGCCGCCGGTTTATTACTTTTATTTTTCTCTTACCTGTTAGTGCGGAAGCAAAAAAATCATCCCGTTTGGGCACCGGTAATTATTTATTTGTTGCTGGGCGCCTTTGTTACCTACGGCTCAGATTATATAATGAATGACGTGTTAAAACAATACCAGGCGGAACGTGTAAAAGTTACCCTCGGAATTATTAATGACGACAGCGATCTCACCTATAATATTACCCAAAGCAAAATGACCATCGGTTCTGGGGGAATTGCCGGAAAAGGATATCTGAATGGAACATTAACACAAAGCGAACAGGTGCCGGAACAAAGTACAGATTTTATTTTTTGCACAATAGGAGAGGAATTTGGTTTTTTGGGGACATTTGTTTTCCTCACCATTTATCTTGTTTTTATTTTGAGGATAATTTTTATTGCCGAACGACAACGCTCGCCTTTTTCAAGAGTATATGCATATTGTGTTGCCAGTTTTTTCTTTTTACAGATAATGATCAACGTTGGGATGACCATAGGCCTGATTCCAGTGATTGGGATCCCTCTTCCATTTATTTCATATGGCGGGTCATCCGTATTGGCATTCTCTATCCTGGTTTTTATCATGTTGAGGCTCGATGCCGACAGGTTGCTGATCTTGAGGTAAATGAATTCCTGCTCTATTTCTCTACAAAAGCAGGGGAATTAAATACCCAATTAATGAGTAATGAGTAATGAATAATGAGTTTATAACTGCTGAAAATTCATATTAAATAGGTATTACAAATTTGGCTCAATATGCTGCATGATATTTGTCATGTATATACAAAACCAAAAATTATTATGAAAAAGTATTTTCAATTATTGATCGTCGCAGCAGCATTACTAAGTTTTACTGCGTGCAAAGACAAAACCGATGAACCCGATCCGGTTGATGAGACCACTACTGTACCTGCAGATGATGATAAAACAACTATCATAATTGAAGGAGGTGATAAAGGTGGGGTTGAAGTGCAATCTAAAGAAGGAACAAATGTAGATATTGACGTGAGCAAAAAAGGTGGAAGTGTTTCTGTTGAGGATGGTGATAATAAAATTGATGTGAAAGTAAAAGACGACGATAAGAAATAATATTCTTTGATCCGATATATATAAGGCTGTCCTAGGGGATGGCCTTTTTTTTATTGATTTACTAAGCCCTTCTGGTCCCTGCCACTGCCAACTGAGACTGCCAACTGGCTCACTTTTCTATTTATAAAACATCCACTTCAACACTTCTCTCACCCTTATCTTTTTCCCATACATCAAAATTCCCGTGCGGTAAATTCTTCCTGCTAAAAATGTGGTAAACAAAAAACCACCTATGAGAAAAATTATTGATAACGCCAATTGCCAGCCGGGAACACCAAAAGGAATTAATGCCGGCATCACCACCGGAGATGTAAGTGGAATTATTGACGACCAAAATGCGAGATCGGTATGCGGTTGCTGCACCACGCTCATCATAATAAATATGGAAACCAAAATAATTAATGTAACCGGCAGCGCAAACATTTGCACATCTGTTTCATCATCGCCGGCAAGCGAACCGATTGCAGCAAATAATGCAGCGAACATAAAATATCCTCCAATAAAATAGGTGATGAAAATGAGCAGGTAATAATAAATAGGATGATCGCTCAGGCTGGAATATGCCTCAGCCATGCGCACCAGGTCCTGGTCCGAATTTCCTGGTGAAGAAGAAATACTTTTCAATTCCGCGATCTGAGATCCGAAAATTCCCATTAAAATAATATTGAGTATCGTAATTAAAAATGCCCATGTAATAAATTGGGTCAATCCTACGAGGCCAATCCCAACAATTTTTCCCATCATCAGTTGAAATGGTTTTACACTGCTGACAATTACTTCAATTATTCTCGAATTCTTCTCTTCCATAACGCCACGCATTACCATTGTTCCGTAAATAAGTAAAACAATATAAATGATAAACCCCATTCCATAACCAAATATCGATGCCACAACGGCATCACCTTCTTTTTGTTTGGTTCCGGAGGTAACTTTATCATCAATATTCACCTTTGGCCTCAGCTTTAATATTTGCTGCCTGTCGAGGTTTTGGTTTTTCAGATTGATATCTTCGAGTTTATCTGCAATAATATTTTCAATATAACTCCTGGTGGTAAGCCCCATTTGTTTACTGCTGTATATTTCAATGCCATAGGGTGCGTCGGGTTTTAATTGCGGGATGTATAATAGCGCATCATATCCATCATCCAACTTCGGGAAATTTTTTTTCAGCTCATCAAGCGGCTGGTCATTGT
This sequence comes from Chitinophagales bacterium, assembly GCA_044448625.1. GTDB lineage: Bacteria > Bacteroidota > Bacteroidia > Chitinophagales > BACL12 > UBA7236. The sequence goes on from JBIOHA010000091.1 coordinate 6,651, forward strand.
ATTTAAAATTAAAATATAATCCGGCGGTGTCGGGCAATGCATTGATTAATCCACTTTCATCTTTTACCAAAATATTTTCTGAGCCATGGCTTGCTGTAGCTATAATAATGGGCAAAAAACCAATCAATAAAAAAAACAGCGGCCCCAGCAGCGTAAAAAATATAAATGATTTTTTGCGCACCCTGGTAATATATTCGCGTTTAATAATTAACCACGTTTTGCTCATGCCTGGTTTCTTTAACTAATTGAATGAATATTTCTGTCAGCGACGGTAATATTTCATTATAGGAAGTGATCTCAGCTCCTTCCCGGATAAAATATTGCAATAAATCATTCCCCGACTGAATAGTTTTTAATTTGATAATTACTTCATTGTCTTTTTTTGAAATGATCTCAAAAAGATCGGTAGCAATCGTTTCATATTGTGTTCCAAATACAAGGCGATACATATTTTCTTTAAACCTGTTCCTGATATCTTTCACCTCACCTGTAATTACGAGTGTACCTTTATTGATGAGTACAATGTTTTTACATATCTCTTCTACCTGTTCCATCCTATGCGTTGAAAAAATGATGGTAACCCCCTGTTGATGTAAATTATATATTTCGTTTTTTATCAGTTCCGAATTCACAGGATCAAGCCCGGAAAAAGGTTCGTCGAGGATAAGCAATTTAGGATTGTGCATCACCGTTGCTATAAATTGCGTTTTCTGCTGCATTCCTTTTGAGAGATCCCCAAGCTTTTTGTTCCACCAGTCAGCAGCATTTAATTTTTCAAGCCAGTATTCCGAGCGCTCCTTTGCCTTTTGTCGTGTTAAACCCTTCAATTGACCCAGATATAGCAATTGCTCACCGACCTTCATTTTTTTATACATGCCTTTTTCTTCGGGCATATATCCAATTGTATCAGATCCCTGAGAACGGATATTTTTCCCATCAAAAAGGATTTCTCCACTGTCGGCGGCAAAAATTTTAGTTATTATCCTGATCAATGTTGTTTTTCCTGCTCCGTTTGGCCCCAATAATCCGAATATCGAATTTGCAGGTATAGAAAAGCTGATATCTTTCAATGCCTGAACATCTCCAAAACTTTTACTGATATTGTTGAAGGTCATGATATCGCTCATGTTGCAAATTTAAATTTAAATTTGTCGGTCAAACGAAAGTTTATGGACATCTATCAAATTGGGGCAGAACCGCTGACTATTGATATCATCAGGAATATAATTTCAAAAAATTATAAGCTGGGATTATCCGACGATGCATTGATTAAGATCCAGAATTGCCGCAATTATCTTGATGCAAAAATGACTGCGGGCACCGAGCCGGTATACGGAATAAATACGGGGTTTGGCAGCTTGTGTAAAGTGAAAATTTCCAACGATGAGCTGGAACAACTCCAATATAATCTCATCAGGAGTCATGCCTGCGGAACGGGGGCAATTATTCCTGATGCACTTTGCAAATTAATATTGTTGCTGAAAATTCAGTCGCTGAGTTATGGAAATTCCGGTGTTGCAATTGAAACTGTTTGGCGTTTAATTGATTTTTATAACCTGGATATTTTGCCTGTAATTTATGAGCAGGGTTCATTGGGTGCCAGTGGCGATCTTTGTCCGCTTTCGCATATGAGCATGGCTTTAATAGGCGAGGGCAAAGTAAAGTTTCAGGGAGAAATAAAAAATGCCGCTGAAGTATTGGAGGCATTCACCCTTTCACCATTAAAATTAAAATCAAAAGAAGGGCTCGCATTGCTAAATGGCACACAATTCATGAGCGCATATGCAGTGCATGCTTTGTTGAAGGCAGGAAATATTATTGATCATTCCAATTTAATTGCATCACTTTCGCTGGAAGCATTTGATTGCCGATCGGATCCGTTCAATGCAAATATTCACCGCATTAGAAATCAAACGGGGCAAATTGAAACAGCACAAGAGATTTTAAATATTCTAGAAGGATCTGAATTATTTTTTGGAAAAAAGGAACAGGTGCAGGATCCATATTCATTTAGATGCATTCCACAGGTGCACGGTGCTTGCCGTGATGCAATTATTTATTGCAGATCAATAGTGGAGAAAGAAATAAATGGTGTTACTGATAACCCAAACATTTTTGTGGATGATGATCTGATCATCAGTGGCGGAAACTTCCATGGCGAACCATTAGCATTAACTTTGGATTTCCTTGCGATCGCGTTATCGGAATTGGGAAATATTTCTGAACGAAGGGTTTATAGGTTATTAAGCGGTGCGAGAAATTTACCTGAGTTTTTAACCAGTGAACCGGGATTAAATTCGGGGTTAATGATCCCGCAATATGTTGCAGCGAGTATCGTTTCACAAAATAAACAATTGTGCACACCGGCATCCGTCGATTCCATTTCAAGTTGTAATGAACAGGAAGATCATGTGAGCATGGGAGCGAATGCGGCTACAAAATGTTTAAGGGTTGCTGAAAATATTGAAAAAGTTTTGGCAATAGAATTATTAACTGCTGCACAGGCATTTGAATTCCGGCGGCCGGCAAAATCATCAGTTGCGATTGAAAACTTATTTAATAATTATCGGAAGGTAGTTAGCTTTAACACCGGCGACAGGTATTTGCACGATGATATTGATAAAAGCATCAGCTTTATTAATGAAAATTAATTCTGTTATCCAATGTCAAAAAAAGGATTCAGTATATGGATGGGTTGATTTGAAAGGCAATGTGTCTTTTGATCCGGCATCGCATGCAAATAAAGAATTGTTTAAGTCGCCAGTTGAGAGTGATGCCATACTTGGATGGGAATTTACTTTTCCGGGTACTGTTAGTTTACTCGTTAGCCCGTATGACGACCCAGCCGAAAGCACGGGTCTCATTGTCTATCCATCGTTTGTGCGCGACTTAGACATTACGCCTATTGCCAACGGGGGTGTTATGCTGCAG
>JBIOHA010000092.1:0-9575 GCA_044448625.1 Chitinophagales bacterium
CCCTTCTGTTTAATCTGCTAAGGTAGCATCCTGATATGTTAAATATTGTTTAGGATTTATTCTTTGCGTGATCTATTGAACCGTCATGGTTTTTCAAAATAAAAAAACCCTTGCTGAGCTTGTCGGCAAGGGTGTATCCAATCAATTTAATTTATTTCATTGCGGCTTTAAATTTATCGGCAACTGCATTCCAGTTAATGACATTGTAAAATGCAGCGATATAATCAGGCCTGCGGTTTTGATAATTTAAATAATAGGCATGCTCCCATACATCAATACCTAAAATGGGAGTACCCTTTACGTCGGCAACATCCATCAGGCTGTTATCCTGGTTTGGTGTTGAGCTTACAACTAATTTTTTTTCAGGGCTAACAATTATCCATGCCCACCCAGATCCAAATCTTGTTGTAGCAGCGGCCGAAAATGTTTCTTTAAATTTATCCCATCCGCCCAGGTGCGTATTTATCGCATCCATAAGATCGCCGGTTGGAACTCCGCCTGCATTTGGACCAAGTATCTCCCAGAATAAATTGTGGTTGTAAAATCCACCGCCATTATTTCTAACGGCAGGAGATATTTTTGAAACATTGGCAAGAATTTCTTCAATTGATTTATTCTCCCATTCTGTTCCGGTAATTGCATTATTCAGGTTGTTGGTATAGGCAGCATGATGTTTATCATGATGTATCTCCATGGTTTTTGCGTCGATATGCGGCTCCAGCGCATTAAATGCATAAGGGAGCGGTTGTAATTGAAATGCCATAATTTTTAATTTAGTAATTTAATAATTGTCAATTTAATAATTGTCGATTTGTTTTTGAGATTCCATTTAAACAGACGTTCATTGTATTTCAATCTTTTGATCTGCAAAAATAAAATTCGCCTCTAAAGAGTGATAAAGATAGAACAGCATTTAAATATTAGGGTTCGGATAGGGGAATAAAAAGTTGGTAGTGGGCGGTTGGTATTGGGCAGTGGGCAGTGGGCAGTCTCAGCCTCAGTCTCAGTTGGCAGTTCCCTCCCTTCACACATTTCGCACCTTTCAACCTTTCAAACTCGCGGCAATTAATTAGCATCCCCTGTATGACGGTCACATTTTTTTAATTAAAACATTAACTCAGAACTCAGAACCCAGAACCCAGAACTCAGAACCCAGAACTCAGAACCCAGAACCCAGAACCCTTCAAATCTTTTACCTCTTCCCCCTGAAAAAATTCTGCATCAACGTTTTTGAACGTTCGGCTTCAATTCCGGCAACCACTTCTGTTTTGGGATGGAGCAGGCGGTGAAAACGGGAATATCCCATTTTTGGATCGGTGGCGCCATAAACCAACCTTCCGATTTGTGCCCAATGTGCCGCTGCCGCACACATCGGACAAGGCTCAAGCGTAACATATAATGTGCAATCCGGTAGATACTTTGCGTTAAAAAAATTACAAGCTGACGTGATAGACTGCATCTCAGCGTGCGCAGTAGGATCGGTGAGCCGCTCAACCAGGTTATGCGATTTCGCAATGATCTTATTTTCAGCTACAATTACGGCACCTATTGGTACCTCATCTTCACGCAACGCTTTTTCAGCGAGCTTCAATGCCTCATTCATAAAATATCCGTCCGGATTTTGAATTATGCCCATTGCGTAAAGGTAAAAAGTTGGGTGGAATGGAACCGGGAACCGGGAACCAGGAATCAGAAATGAGGAATCTGGAGAAGGTAATCTGATTGAAAATGTGAAGATGTGTTAAAATAAAATATGAATTACGCTTTTAAACAAGTTTTGCTTTCAATATAATGTGACAAGCAAGGTCCTCTACTTCAAATCAAATTGAATTAACTTTAACCCGTTATGAATAAATTTTGGTTTCTTGCAATATTCCTCATCACCGCAGGGCATATATTTTCACAAACCACATTGAGCTTGCAGCAGGCAATTGATTTGGCCACTAATAATAACCTCGTTTTAAAACAGGGAGCTGCAGGAGTCGAATTCACTGAAAGGGCATCCAATCAAAGCAGATTATTATTGCTGCCAAATTTAAATCTGGGAACTTCTTATTTTTCGAATTTTGGATATACCATTGATCCGGTTACTAACCTCCCGCTCTCAAACAATTTTCAAACCCAGGGGTATCAACTTAATTCATCTTTAAATTTATTCAGCGGGGGAAGCGTAGGCAATACAATTAAAAAAAGTAAAACAGATCTTCAGGTTGCTGGAATGACATATAAAGAATCGGTAGAGGATGTGCAGTTCCAGGTGATCGCAGCTTATTTAGCTGTAATGTTTGCAGAGGAACAGGTTAAAATTGCAGATGATAAAATTAAAACCACAGAATTGCAATTGTCGAATTCGAAGAGTTTGGTGAATGCCGGAAATATTCCAGAAGGAAATTTGCTTGCAATTGAAGCACAGCTTTCTCAGGATGAACTTGCAAATATCCAGGCAAAAAATCAGTTAGATAAAGCTTATCTCGATCTGAAATTATTATTGCAGATGAAGCCTGATGAAAATATTAAAATTATTTTTCCTGATATTAATAAGGTGGAACAAATATTAAGCACACCAGTACCTAATGCAAATGACGTTGCTGATTATGCAGTTGCCAATAAGGCCAGTATTAAAAAATATGATTACCAGCTTATGAGTGATGAGCTGGCAAAAAAAATTGCGGGTGCCGCAGCATTGCCGTCGCTCAGCCTGATAGGGCAGGTGAGCACTAATTATTCCAATGCCATTTACCCACCATATATTACTGAAGCTGATCCCTATAATGTTCAACTTGATAATAACCTAAGTGAAGTGGTGGGCGTCACTCTGCAAATCCCCCTGTTTAATAATGGAACGGTTTTGCTTAATAAACAAAACGCCGAGCTTACATTAATTAACACACAGTTAAATCAACAGATAGCAATAAATACTTTGCGACAAAGTGTTACGCAGGCAGTAAACGATCTAAGAGCTGCGATCGCTTCATATAATGCAGCGGAAAAAAATTATGATGCAGCTCAAAAAGCATATGAGTATGCTCAAAAACGATTCAACCTCGGAACCACATCTTCATTTGATTTCACAACAGCCACTTTTACCTTTGCTCAGGCAGAATCATCTTTATTGCAGGCAAAATACGATCTGATATTTAAATCAAAGATCATCGATTATTATCTTGACAAACCACTTGATCTATAAAACAAAATAATTTATGCGCATAGTAAAAATTTTAGGATTAATTATAGTAATTCTCATCATTGTTGTTGCAATTGGAAATAAACAGGGGTGGTTCGGTTCAGGAGCTGGCATTGAAGTGAATACCGATGAAGTTGTGAAAAGAGATATTGTTGAAACGGTAACTGCCAGCGGAAAAATTTACCCGGTGACTCAGGTTGCAATTGCTGCAGAGATATCAGGAGAAATTGTTGACCTGCCGGTAAAGGAAGGCGATAAAGTGAAAGAAGGAGATCTGCTGATGCGGATAAATCCCGACTTATATGAAACACAGGTGGAACAGGCAGAAGCGGGATTAAATAATACAAAAGCCCAATTATCAAGTGCAAGAGCACGTGTGCTACAATCGAAATTGCAATATGATAATGCAAAAACTGCATTCGACAGGTCAAACCAGTTATTAAGAGAAAAGGTGATCTCGCAAATGGAATTTGAACAGGCTGAACTTGCATTGCAAACATCTAAAGCAGAATATGATATTGCACAGGAAAGTGTAACCGCTATGGAATATACCGTTAAAAGCAGCGAGGCAATGTTGAAAGAAATGCGCAACAACTTTAAACGCACTGCTATTTATGCACCTGCAAGTGGAACTGTTGTGGGACTGAATAAAAAGAAAGGAGAAAAAGTATTGGGAACAATTCAAATGACGGGTGATCAATTAATGAGTATTGCAGATCTTACGCAAATGGAAATACAGGTTGATGTTAGTGAAAATGATGTATTGCGCATTGATGAAGGTGATACTGCCGATATTGAAGTGGATGCTTATATGAACAGGAAATTCAAAGGGGTTGTGTTTCAGATCGCAAATTCTGCGGGCAGCAGCAATAGTGTGCTTTCGGCAGTAAGTGATCAGGCAACAAATTTTAAAGTAAAAATATATTTATTGCCTGAATCATATGCCGACCTGTTAAAAGAAAATGCAAATAAATATCCTTTCTATCCCGGTATGAGTGCAACGGTGGAAATTAAAACGAATGTAGCCAGAAATGTAATGGCTGTACCAATTCAGTCTGTAACCACCAGGGAAGATACCACTGATGTTACCAAAGACAAATTAATAAAAGAGATCGTGTTTTATATCGATAAAGAAAATAAAACAAAAGAAGCAATAATAAAAACCGGACTACAGGATGATAATTATATTGAAGTAAAAGAGGGGCTCACCGAAGGCCAGAAAATAATAAGCGGGCCTTATAACACAATTACCAATGTTTTGAAGGAAGGAGATATGGTGAAGGTGGTAAAGAAAGAGGGCGATGAAATGGAGAAAAAATAATTATCTCTTGAATATGAGAATTCCCATAACGCTATTTCTTTTTTATATTTCCTGTAATTTACTTCTTGCACAGGAAACAAAAGAAGTAACCATCAACCTCGATCATGATATGAAAGAGGTGTATTCAGTTCTCAAATCTGACAAGGATATTAAACATGGCGAATACCGGTTTTATGAGGGCAAAAGAAAAACTATTGAGGGTAATTACTCAAATAATAAAAAGGAAGGAAAATGGACCGAGTATGGTTATTTCGGTGATAAAATAAAGGAATCGAATTAAAAAAACGATATCCTTCAAGGTGCTTACCAGGAATATTATCTCAAGGGATCAAAAAAATTAACAGGCCAGTATTCGAATGGTAAAAAAGATGGAGCCTGGGAATATTATGATTTCAAAGGTGAACTTAACAAGAAAGGAAATTATTCAAGCGATCTTCCATCCGGTATTTGGGAGTTTTATTATGATGGAGATCTTACTCAAAAGTACGATTACACCACAAGAATATTAGTATTCGATGCCGACGAAAAAAAGAATAAAAATACCATGGTGAGTATTAATCCAACAGGCGTATTTGATACGGTTGATTATTCTGCGGTTTTTATTGGTGGTTTACATGAGATGTATAACTTCATCGTCAACGAAATAAGATATCCTGCTATCGCCAGGGATAATGGAATTGAAGGAACTGTATACACAAAATTTATAATTGAAGCAAACGGAACTATTAGCAATTCTGAAATTGTGCGTGGTATTGGGGGCGGTTGTGATGAAGAATGCCTTCGTATTATAAAATTAATGTCGGGCAACTGGATCCCAGCAAATGATAATGGGGTAAACATTTCTATGTTTTTCACCCTTCCATTTAAATTCAGCCTGGAATGACCCCATCATTAGTAATCATATATTAAAACCCCATCCGTGTTCATCTGTGTAATCCGTGGCAATTAATATTCAATACCCCATCCGTGTTCATCTGAGTAATCCGTGGCAATTAATATTCAATACCCCATCCGTGTTCATCTGTGCAATCCGTGGCAACATATAAATAAAAACCCATCTGTGTTCATCTGCGCCATCTGTGGCATCACATATGAAATTCGGTCATTTAATTCTCATCTTTAATTTATTGATACTATTTTTTGTGGAAGCAGCCGTTTAATGCATCATAACTAAAACTCCTGCCAATGTCTGATGTTGACCTTAAACTAACCTCAAATGGTAAAGGCCGCAATCGTAACAAAAGAAAGACTCCTTTTCTTGATCTTACTCCTATGGTTGATCTTGCTTTTTTGCTGATCTGCTTTTTCATGCTCACAACTGCAATGTCGCAACCGGAAAGTATCGTACTCAAAATGCCGGAAACCGGAGATCCAATGGATGTAATTGATAATCGTGTTATTACGGTAATTGCAGATAAGAATAATAGGATTTGGTATTATATGGGAAGTGAAGCAAAGAATTTGGAAGCGCCGAAGGATATTTTGGAGTTGAGATCAGTATTGTATGAAAATGTGCAACGTGTGAAAAATTTCGGCAGAAAGGATTACGGGTTGATATGCCTGATCAAGCTAACAGATGATGCAAACTATCAGCAGATGATCGATATCCTCGATGAAATGGTGATCACAGATGTGTATTCTTATGCGATCCAGGATCTTACTACAGAAGAAAAAGAACAATTACAAATTCATTCACCAAAATAATATACGCAGTGTTTATGGAAAGATAATTACTTCATCATCCTTAATTAAAATTCACTGCTATGAAAAAACCGGAAATTTACCTCGAAACACCGATCAATGATATCGTGTTCGAAGACCGCAACCAGGCCTATGGTGCATACCAACTGCGCAAAGATTCTTCAAGGTTTCTGTCACTCGCATTAATGTTCGGAATAATTATTTCTTCTGCCGTTACTGCCTTCAGTTTAACCCATAAAAAACCGGCGATCAATGATATTTCTATTATTACCCCATATAAACCCTCTATTATCCCCGAGAAGGAAATTCCCGAAATTAAGGAGTTGCTGCCTGAGCCTCCGCAACCAGAAACCATAAAACAGGCACAGGATGTTTTTAAAGAAATGCGTGCTTCAAATGACAACTCAAAAACCGATGATGCGCCTACAATTAAATCGTTGGATAATAAATTGATCGGCAATGAAAAAATTATTTCCGATAGCACGGGAGAAGTTCCGATTATTAAAAATACTTTAAAGGATCCTGCTGTAAAAAAAGATGATTTTTTAGTGTGGGCTGGTCAGATGCCTGAATTCGTTGGCGGTTTTATGGCCATGCAAAATTGGTTAGGTAAACATATTTCTTATCCTGAATTTGCCGTAAGAAATAATGTTCAGGGAAAAGTGTTCGTGAGCTTTATTGTGAATACCGATGGAACAATATCAGATGCAAACGTGGTAACAGGAATTGGATATGGTTGCGATGAGGAAGCAGTTGATGCGGTAAATGAAATGCCCAACTGGATGCCGGGAAAACAAAATTCAATTCCAGTACGAGTGAAAGTAACCATCCCAATAAAATTTGAATTAGAGGAAAATTAAGTTTCGAACCTGCCTGCCGCAAATGCGGAGCAGCAGGCAGGGATTTGAAGGGAGAAGATTCGAAGGGTAAGGAAAAAGGAGGGAAGTTAAGGCTAAAGAATGCCCCATCTTCCTTTCTTCTTTTAAATTCTTAGATCCTTGCTCTTTAACTCTTCGAATCTTCTCCCTTCGAATCTTTTTATATAATATTATTGAACTACAAATTTTTCAGCTACTTGCCTTCCATCACAAATAATGTTTAAAAAATAAATTCCTTTTGGAAGACTAGAAATATCAAGCTCTAAAATACCATCATCAGCGGCAGAAAATTCGATATCCCTGATCTGATTTCCCTGTATATCTTTAATTGAAATAATAACAACATTCCCTGTTGTATTTCCCAGATCAATATTTAATGTTTGACTGGCAGGATTTGGAAATAATAATGCTGTTATTTCATTTACATGGGTTTCACCCAATTTACAATCTGCGGTTGTAAAATATTCTTTTTTTGAAAATGGGCTGAAAACACCATCGCATTTTCCACGGATCTTAAATTCATATTCTGTTTCACAGGTCAGGCCTGAAATTATTTTTGTCGTTGCCAGCGATTTTTTCTTTGTCCACGTAGGGTCACCAACAGTACGATACCAGATCTGATAAAATTCGGCATTCGGCATGAATGTCCATTTTAATTTTTCACTTGTTGGTGAAGTTGGCAACATTGCTGTAATTGTGGGCGATAAACTGCAGTCATTTAATCCTTCTCCTGCATAAATAGGATCATTTGGTGTAAGATTAAAAGCATGATCCTTTATGGTTAACCGCACATCTTCGATCCAGTTGTTGTTTAATAACGGGTATAAATACACATCGTCGTCCAATAAAAGGTTTAATCTAATCCATCCATAATAATAGTCAGGGCCAACCTGTTTTCTTACCGCAATAAATTTATCTTCAAGATTATACCAAATTAAATATTCATCCCATTCGGTTGCTGTATAAGTAGCATTGATATATACTAAACGAGTGTTCGACCCATATTCGAATCCATCAAAATTAAGAACAGCGTTTATATTGCTGCCGTAATTAAGTGGCATCACCACGTCATGTCCCGAGGTATACGCAAACAACAATTGCATATCATTGTCTTTAAAATATAAGTTCACGATACACTCCGCGTAATATTCATCCGGGTATCTCAGTTCATGGTCTATTTTAAAAGTTTCCATGTTTCCGTCACCGTCAAAATCTAAACTTGCGGAAAATTCAGGGCCGAATACATTTCCGCAAACATAATGACCATCAGGAAAGGGGTCACATTCATTATTGTAAAAATGATCGGGGTCAATGTCGGTATAAACAACCTGGGTATTGGCAGTGCCGGCTTGAAGTAAAGCAACTGCTGCCATGCCTGAATAGACTTTGAGTTTGCGTTTCATTGATTGGATTTATAACAATAAAAATAATAAATCCGGGGGTAATTTAGAAAGAAAAATGGAGCAACCCAGAACTCAGAACCCAGAACTCAGAACTCTGAACCCAGAACAATTTAGTTCAATCAAGCCAAATCATGTATCCCTAATTTCTTGCAAGCAATTTCGCTGGCTTTTTGTTCCGCTCTTTTTTTGCTGTAGTCAATATCTTCTGCAATTAATTCAGCATCTAAAAGCAAACCCATTTTATACATGCGTTTGCCTTTCAATTCATGTTCTTCTAAAAGGTCAAATCGAATTTCGCGGCCATTTTTTTGCGCCCATTCTATCACCTTGCTCTTGAAATTATAAATGATACTTTCGAGTTCCTCAATTTCATAATGAGGAACTAATATCTTGTTCATAAAAAAGCGTGATGCATCAGAATATCCTGAGTCGAGATAAATTGCACCAACCAATGCTTCCAGTGCGTTTCCAAGCACATTGCTTTTTGTAAGATCAGTTCCACCTTTGCGAATTTGCATCATCTCCCCTAAACCAATTTTTAATGCAACCCGGTTGAGTTGTTCGCGGCTTACGATCTTACTTCGCATTTCTGTGAGAAAGCCTTCGCTGCGATAAGGATATTTTTTAAAGAGATAATCTGCAATCACAAGATCAATTACTGCATCCCCCAATAATTCGAGTCGTTCATTATTTGTATGTACTGAATTATGGATGGAGCTATGCTGAAATGCTAATTTATATACGTTGTGATTTATTGGTGAGTATCCGGTAATACTTTTTAGTTTCCGGCAAAAGTTTTTTTCCGGACCAAAATAGCAGTTATAAAATTTTTGAAATGTTGACAGCAAACAATTTAATTACTCAACTTTTTAAAAATAACAGAAGCATTATGCCCACCGAACCCAAAGGTATTACTTAAAACGCCATCCAGTTCACGGGTTTGTGCTTTATTAAAAGTTAAGTTGAGTCCTGTATCAAAAACGGGGTCATCGGTAAAGTGGTTGATGGTAGGTGGAATCACCCCGTTGATCAATGCCATCACGCTGGCAATGGCTTCTATAGCACCGGCAGCGCCCAATAAATGGCCG
>JBIOHA010000093.1:0-9503 GCA_044448625.1 Chitinophagales bacterium
ATTTAAAAATCCGGAAATTTTTTCCAGCAACATTTGATAATTGCGCATATGCTCAAACATCTCCACTGAAACTACCCTGTCGAATTTTTCATCAATTGAGAAATCGTTCATATCGGCAGTCACGACCTGTACATTTTTTAATTCCCTATCATGGCAACATTGGTCGATATATTTTTTTTGCGTGGCTGAATTGCTGACGGCGGTTATTTTCGATTCCGGGAAGTTTGCGGCCATGAACATCGTGAGGCTTCCCCATCCGCAACCCAGTTCAAGGATTTGTTGACCGTTAATCAAATCAGCATGTGCACAGGTAATTTTAAGTGCAAGGGTTTCAGCATCCTCGAGTGTTAGAGTTGAAGGCTCCCAATAACAACTCGAATACTTCATGTTTTTACTCATAATTAATTGAAAGAATTCGGTGGGTACTTCATAATGCTGTTGATTGGCGGCCTTTGTTTCGATTGCAATTGGAGAATTTTTTAGCTCTGCTATTATCTCCATCAAATGCTGCTGCTGTAATTCCTGTGTCGGCTTTGTTTCGTCGCTGAGTCGCTTCGCCAATAAATCCCTGATACCTGAACGGATCAAAAAATCGGGGACAAAGTTTTTTTCGAGCAACCGGGAAGTTAAATTGTTCAAGGAAAAAGTTTTTAAACGATTTTATTCTAAATGGAATGGAAAAAGCCGGTGCCTCCAATTAAATGAACAGAGTCGAACAACCGGCCCCCGCATTCGGGCGTCTTTATCTTAAAATCTGCTGTTAAGGAAGCTGTAGTGGATTCAAATATATTCATGTTGAATTTTATTAAGATATGAATGTGAAAAAGTCGGTATAAAATTTGAACAATTCAGTACAATTTTACGTATATAAAGTCAAACCAATAACCAAACCTCAACCCCCATCGCAAAATTATGGTTAAGCAATTCGGCCTCCCAAATTATATTATCTGGACTTTCATGGGAATTGCATTTACGGCAGTTGGTATCATTTCGGTTTTTCACTGGACCTATGGATTGGCAACTTTTATTTTAACATGCGGTGTTGCTTTTGCCGGATATTGGTTTTTCTTCCGCCCTGCATTTGTTGCGCTCGATATAATAAAAAGCGGAGAACCGGCAATGGCCATTATCCTTGAAGTGCGTGAAACCGGTTTAACTGTCGATCAAAACCCAAGGATAAGATTATTGTTGGAGATCCGCCATAGCCAGATGGTGCCCTACGAAGTTGAACTGAAACAAAATATAAAAAGGGAAGAATTGAAAAATTACCAGGTAGGCAGAACCCTCCAGGTAAAAGTTGACAGCCGAAACCCACGGAAAGTTGCTATTCTTGCCGCTTGAAGTATCCAGCATCCAGTATCCAGCATCTAACATCCTCATCCCCGTATCTATATCTATTTTATCTTTGCCCTCATGGTATTTCTCACAAGACGTGAAAATTTTAATGCGGCACACCGTCTTTTTAATAATAAGTGGACCGAGGAGAAGAATTTTGAAGTGTTTGGAAAATGCGCCAACAAGAACTGGCATGGACATAATTACCAATTATTTGTTACAGTTAAAGGTGATCCTGATCCTGATACCGGTTTTATAATGGATGCAAAAAAGCTGAGTGATGTGATAAGAAAAGAAATTGTTGAAAGGTTTGATCATAAAAACCTGAATGAGGATACCGAGTTTTTTAAAAATGAACAACCCTCCACAGAGAACTTTTGTAAAGTGATATGGAAGCTGATTGAACCAAAGATCAAAGAGGGTGTTTTACATTCTATTAAACTACAGGAAACAGAAAATATTTATGCTGAATATTTCGGTCAATAAAAAAAATTAATCATGGGAGACAACAATCATATACCAACTGGCCATTTTTATAAGAAGACCGAAGAATACGGTGCCGAGTCAATTGAGGTAATGACAAAAAATTATTATGAAATAATTAAATCGGTTGGCGAGGATCCTGAACGCGAGGGGTTACAAAAAACACCCGAACGCATTGCAAAGGCGATGCAGTTCTTAACCCAGGGATATGCACAGGATGCCGAGGCAATTGTAAAAAGCGCCATGTTCAAAGAAGAATGCAGTGAGATGGTGATAGTAAAAGACATTGAAATTTACTCCATGTGCGAACACCATATGCTTCCTTTTTATGGGCGTGCCCATGTTGCATATATTCCAAACGGTTATATTGTCGGGTTAAGTAAAATAGCAAGGGTGGTTGACATTTATGCCCGTCGACTACAGGTGCAGGAGCGGTTAACTCAGCAAATTGTGCATTGTCTGCAAAATACCCTCAACCCGATCGGTGTAGCTGTGGTAATGGAGGCGAGTCATTTATGTATGATGATGCGTGGTGTTCAAAAACAAAATTCGGTTACAACCACTTCGGCATTTACCGGACAATTCCAGGAAATGCAAACGCGCACCGAGTTCATTAACCTCATCGCCGCCAAGCTGAGTAAATAATCTGTTTATTTTTTACATTTACATTTCAAATTCACACTATGAGAAATGTAAGAATAATAATTGCAGTGCTTTTTGTGTTCAGTGCACTTGCAGTGAGCGCACAGCCAAAAAAATATAAAGTTGACGGAAAAAAATGTGTACGGGTGGAAATAACAGATCCAGGAGAATTTTACAGCACCTATAATATTGAAGAAGCCGAAATTGAAATGCTGAAAGCGCAAAAGGTAAAACCTATTTTACTGGATCATATTATTAATAACCACACAGAAGATAAATGGCCTGCACAATTGGGAAACCTCGATTCAAGAGTTGCCAACCCAGAAAAAATAAAATCGTATGCCGTTTACAAGGTGGCAAAAATGGATGATAAATTTGTTTTAGTGGTGCCGGCGAGCCATAATAGCGACAAAGGTGAGGGATGGGCACCAACGAGAGATATATTTTTTGTTGTAGGGTCCACCGGAGTAAAAGAGTAATTTTCTATTTTATGAAGAAAGCTTATATTTTTCCTGGACAGGGATCGCAGTTTTCGGGGATGGGGAAAGATCTTTACGACAACAATGAACATGCAAAACAATTATTTGAACTTGCCAACGACATCCTCGGATTCAGGATCACTGATATTATGTTCAACGGTGGCGACGAGGAATTAAAACAAACAAAAGTTACACAACCGGCAATTTTTTTACATTCGGTTATTCTTGCAAAAACAATAAGTGATTTTGTTCCCGATATGGTTGCCGGGCATTCGCTCGGAGAATTTTCTGCACTAGTGGTAAACCAGGCACTTATTTTTGAAGATGCACTTATCCTGGTGTCGAAACGTGCCGCGGCTATGCAAAAAGCATGTGAATTAAAACCATCGTCAATGGCGGCAGTATTAGGACTAGCTGATGATATCGTTGAAAAAATATGCGCCGAAACACCCGGAATCGTGGTTCCTGCAAATTATAATTGTCCGGGCCAGTTAGTAATTTCTGGCGAAACTGAAGCAGTAAATGCAGCTTGTGAAACATTGAAAGCCGCCGGCGCAAAGCGGGCGATCTTATTGCCGGTTGGTGGTGCTTTTCATTCACCATTAATGGAACCGGCAAAAATTGAATTGGAGAAAGCGATTCAATCCACATCATTTTTTACTCCTGTTTGCCCGGTTTATCAAAATTTTATCGCCGCTCTGGTTCTTGATCCCGAAGAAATCAAATTGAATCTTATTGCTCAACTCACTGCTCCGGTTAAATGGACTCAGTCAGTTTTAAGGATGACTGAAGATGGCGCAACTCATTTTGTTGAAGTGGGACCAGGTAAAGTTCTGCAAGGATTGGTGAAAAAAATCAGCCCGGCAGTAGAAGCAATGAGTATTTAGCAGCACGAGTTTCAATACTTGAAGCTGGAAACGGAGATTCTGATAATTCCATTAACTTCATTCTGTTAATTTGTTACCCAGTAACAGAATCTTAAACCCTAAACCATAAATTATGAACCTGACCTATATCATCATCTTGCGCCTATTTCATATTTATACCGGAGTATTTTGGGCCGGAGCTACTTTTTATCTTGCCAGATTTGTTTTACCAGCCTCCAATGCAATTCCTGAAGGAGGAAAATTTATGCAGCAACTGGCCAAAACAAATAAGTTACCAATTGTAATGATGGTAATGAGCATATTAAATATTGTTTCAGGGATATTATTGATTTATGAATTTTCAAATGGTTTTGACACATCATGGTTCTCTACAAATTTTGGAATGACACTCTCTATTGGTGGAACTTTTGCGATAATTGCTTTTGTGCTTGGATTCACTATAACCCGGCCCGTAATTATGAAAATGGCAACCCTCGGAAAAGAAATTGCTGCAGCAGGCGGAGCTCCTACTCCTGATCAAATCAGCCTCATGATCACCTTTAGAAACAAGGTTTCGAAAGCTACGAACCTGATCGCCTTGCTACTAATAGTTACTGTTGTTACGATGGCGATTGGAAGATATTTGTAACCTCAGACATTGATTTTGGGTAGTATGCTTCAATAAACGAAGCCTAATTGCCTTCTTTTTTGCAATCCCCCGGTGTTGCAATACCTTGTTCCGCATTTATACACTCCCAACCAGGGTTATTTAGCAAGCCTACAAATAAATCTTCCCAAAAATTTTGTATCCTTTGAAATTATATTATACTTGCAGCATTATAGTTTATTAATGTCAGGGCAAACAAAATAATGGCCAAAAAGAAAAAATTCACTCTCGAATATATTATAAAATCAAGTCCTTTGGTCTTATATAACTGCCTCACCACTGCTACAGGTTTACAGCAATGGTTTGCCGACACCGTAGATAACGAGGGCAACACCTTCTTCTTTACCTGGCATGGAGAAACTGAATCGGCCGACCTGATCAGCACTGATGAAGATGATTATATCCGATTTAGATGGGATTGGCAGGACAAGGATGAATATTTTGAATTTCGCATTGATAAAACCGAAGTTACCAACGATACCGTTTTGTTTATCACCGACTTTGCTGATGACCGTGAGGTGGATGCTCAAAAGCGTTTATGGGATGCCCAGATCCATAATCTAAGGGTGCGCATCGGTGCTACCTGAAAGTACATTCAAAAATAATCTATAGATATTTTCAGTCTTTGACACGATCTCTTCCGGTTTGGTTGAAATGAATTTTGACGACAATTTGAAATAACCGGTTTCAGCAACATGCTTTTCAATATCGGCACCGGCTAATTCTTCCACTTTTATAAACTGAATGTCATTGATATCATGGAGCCACGCATCACTATGATTGGAAAAAAATACTTCGCTGCCATGCAATAGTTTTACATTCCCGATCAATGATCTCATTTTGTTTTTTGCAATTCCGCCGGAACATAAAATGGAACAGGTAAAAAAATGTCCATACCAGAACAGGGTGCGAAAAGCAAATATTTCATGCTTTGTGAACAGTCGTGGAAAGTCCAGCATTATCCAGGGGCACCCCTGATAATTTTCACCTTGTGAGATTTTCCCTGTTGTAATATCGGTATTGTCAGGGAAAGAAAATTGTTTATGCTCCGATGTATCTTTAAGGCGTATTTTGATCTGCTCAAACAAAACATATATTTTCTGGTTAACCTGGCGTTTTAATAAAAAAACATCCGGATTGAACATTAGAGAAGTTTCTGCAGCATCAAAATTAAGGTCAGACATATGTTGAACAAGATCGACAAATATATTATAAAATCCTTTCTGGGGCCTTTTTTCATTTCGTTTGTGATCGCACTCATCATATTCTTAATGATATTCCTGTGGAAATATATTGAAGACCTTGTTGGAAAGGGATTGGACTGGTGGGTGATATTGAAATTATTATTTTATGCTTCAGCCAACATGGTGCCCCTATCGCTACCTATCGCTGTTTTACTTGCATGCATAATGACCTATGGAAATATGGGCGAGCGGTTTGAACTTGCTGCTTTTAAAAGCGCCGGTATCTCCATGCTTAAATTTATGCGCAGTACCGTTGTATTAGGATTATTGGTGGCCACCTCTGCATTTTTGTTTTCGAATTATATTTTGCCTTCCGCCTATTTAAAATTTGTTGTCACCCTGGTAGATATCACCAAACAAAAACCGGCATTAAATATCAAGCCCAATGAATTCTACAACGAAATTGAAAGCTATAGTATAATTATTGGTGGCAAAAGCGAAGATAATATCACGATCCATGATGTAACCATTTATGAGGAACTGGATAAATCAAATGATAATGTGCTCATCGCACAAAGCGGAAAGATGCAAACATCACCAGATAATCAAAACCTGGTGTTCACTCTGAAAAATGGAAAGCAATATGAAGAGCTAAAAAATCAAACCAGGAATAAAAAAACAAAAGATCATGTCAGGATGAATTTTGATGAATGGGAAAAAACTTTGGATCTATCGGGATTTCAAATGACACATACCAGTGAAGAATTATATTCCAATCATTATAAAATGCTGAACATCCAGCAACTTCAATATGCGATCGACTCGCTGAATAATTTTAAAATAAAACAAAAGTCAACACTGGAGCCTGCTATGCGATCGCGTTACTTATTGACCCGCGACACGTCGGCTTCAATTATTGCAATCGATACCATCCCTTCATCCGTAAAATCTTTTGCTGAATTAATTCCGTCAGAATATAAATATGCAGTTGTTAAAAACAGCCTTAAGAGTGTTAGAAACATGACCGGCTCAAGCAACCAGGTGGTACAGCGTTTGAAATTAACCGAAACAAAAGTGAAAGACCACCGGATCGAATGGCATCGGAAATTTACTTTATCGCTGGCCTGCCTGCTATTTGTTTTTGTAGGTGCGCCTTTGGGTTCCATAA
Organism: Chitinophagales bacterium; assembly: GCA_044448625.1. Lineage (GTDB taxonomy): Bacteria > Bacteroidota > Bacteroidia > Chitinophagales > BACL12 > UBA7236. The sequence continues at coordinate 6,825 of JBIOHA010000093.1, forward strand.
TAAGAAAAGGCGGGTTTGGATTACCTGTGCTTTTCTCCATATTTATTTTCATTTTCTTTTATATTCTGAATATTACCGGCGAAAAACTTGCCGACAGAAATGTATTGACTCCGTTCGCAGGTATGTGGCTATCGATTTTTATCATATTTCCTATCGGGATATTTTTAACGATCAAAGCAAAAAATGATTCGCCGGTCATTGATGGCGGATGGTATTATGATCAATGGAGTAAATTTAAAAACCTGGTGAAGAGGAAAAAGCAATGATCAGGCTGATAAAAGAAAACAGGATATTTTATTTGCTATGCCTTTTATGGTTTATTATCGCCGGCATTTACCTCGTAATGTATAGCAAAGGTGCTTTTTCTCTTGCGCTTAACAAATTACACAATCCCACAGCAGATCTATTCTTCCGTTATGCTACCTGGCTTGGCGACGGTATAATTATCAGCTCCGTTTGCCTGCTTTTAATTTTCGTGAAGTTCAGGTATGCGATTTTAACAATACTCATTTCCTTTGTTTCAGCATGGTTGGTATCACTCATCAAAAAATTTTATGATGAGCCAAGGCCATCGGTATATTTCAAAGATGATATGTTGAATTATGTCGACGGTATTGAATTATACCAGCGTTTAAGTTTTCCATCAGGACATACAGCGGCAGCGTTTACATTATTTTGCCTGTTTACCTTCTTTGCAAAAAACAAGAATTATGGTTACCTGTTTTTTACCCTTGCCTTGATCGTTGCCATTTCCCGTGTTTATTTATTGCAGCATTTTCTTGTAGATGTTTATTTCGGTTCTTTTTTCGGGATATTTTTTGCCACGATATTTTATTACCTGTTAATGCGCTCACCGCTTTTCGGAAATAAAAAATGGCATGAAAGGGGTTTGCTGGTGAAATACAAGGAACGCGGATGACGCTGATGCTGCTGATAAATGGCGGATCTTTTTGTAAAATGAAAGCCTGGATTTTATTTCTCTGTGAGCTCTGCGGCCTCTGCGTGAAATAAATAACAAGCCATGCTTATAACGAGGCAGCTGGCAAAGGTTGAACACCAATTTTTAATTTATTTTTACCGCATGAAAAATTTTGTTGAGGAGCTAAAGTGGCGGGGGATGCTGTTTGAGATGATGCCCGGAACGGAAGAATTTTTAAATAAGGGCATGGCAAAAGGATATATCGGCTTTGATCCTACCTCCGACTCGCTTGGCGTTGGCAACCTGGTACAGATAATGACACTCCTGCATTTTCAGCAATGCGGTCATCAGCCAATTGCATTGATTGGCGGAGCTACGGGTATGGTGGGTGATCCATCGGGTAAAAGCGCAGAGCGCAATTTACTGGATGAGGAAACATTAAATCATAATATCGAAAGCCAGAAAAAACAACTTGCTAAATTCCTGAACTTCAATTCGGGTTCCAACGCTGCCGAGCTCGTAAATAATTACGACTGGATGAAAGAAATTTCTTTCCTTGATTTTCTAAGGGAAGTTGGTAAACATCTTACGGTAAGTTATATGATGGCTAAAGATTCTGTGCAAACGCGACTTGAAAAAGGAATCTCATTTACCGAATTCAGTTACCAACTGGTGCAGGGTTATGATTTTTATTATCTCTGGAAAAATAAAGCTGTAATGCTACAGATGGGTGGCAGCGATCAATGGGGAAATATTACATCAGGAAATGAATTGATAAGGAGGAAAGGCGGTGGTGAAGCATTTGCAATTTGCACACCTTTAATTAATAAAGCCGACGGTACAAAATTCGGAAAAACGGAAAGCGGAAATATATGGCTCGATCCTAAAAAAACATCCCCTTATAAATTTTACCAGTTCTGGCTGAACGCAAGCGATGCTGATGCTGAGAATTATATTAAAATATTTACGCTTTTCGATAAAGAATTTATTGATGATATTATCAGTCGGCATCAAAGCGAGCCGCACCTGCGCATTTTGCAAAAAATATTGGCAAAGGATATCACCATTCGCGTTCACAGCGAACATGATTATGAAAACGCCGTGGCAGCAAGTGAGATATTGTTTGGAAAATCAACAAAAAAGGATTTTGAAAATTTGTCGGAAGAAATGCTGATGGATGTGCTGGAAGGGGTTCCGCAATTTTCAGTTGAAGGAAGCACGTTGCAGTTGGGAATCAAGTTGGGCGACCTGCTTACTCAAACAACAAATATTCTCGCTTCACGGGGTGAATTTAAACGGGCCCTGCAGGAAAATTCCCTGAGTATGAACAAAGAAAAAATAAGCGATGGTGAACAAAACATCAGCACTGATAATCTCATTAATGGGAAATATCTATTGATTCAAAAAGGGAAGAAAAATTATTATTTGATAATTGTGCAATGAATAACCGGCGTTTGCTAATCAATTAATTCCTTAAAAAAAAGTGACGAGTGATGAAACACGAGTGACGAATGACGAACTTATTGCACTACGATCTTATCACCAAAAATGATCCCGTCTTCGGTAGTAATTTTCAACAGGTAGGTACTCGCGGCGAGATGGCCTGTATTTAAAGTGAAGAGGTTTTCGAACTGAATCGACTGATTGAGCAAACTTCCATCCAGCGAATACAACTCAACAAGAAAACCCGGCTTGTACTGGTTGTCGATGGTAATATTAATGTCGGTCATTACGGGGTTTGGGTAAACAAATATCTGCAC
>JBIOHA010000094.1:0-9369 GCA_044448625.1 Chitinophagales bacterium
ATCACGAGCAAGGCAAAACAAAATCCAAAACGTGTGGTCTTTGCTGAGGCTGATAATTTCAAAATATTAAAAGCAGCACAGATCGTAAAAGAGGAGGGAATTGCCAAACCGATTTTACTCGGTCCCATAGATAAGATCAATGCGATCATTGAAGAAAATCAGCTTGATCTTAAAAATGTACCTATAGTTGATACGCTTGCACCCGAACAGGATGAAAAGCGGGCGCATTTCGGCGAATTGTTTTTTAACAAGCGCATGCGCAAAGGAATTAATCTCTATGAAGGAAAAAAGATGATGCGTGACCGTACCTATTACGGCGCCATGATGGTGGAAACAGGCGAAGCTGACGCATTGATATCAGGATTGACGAGGCAATATCCCGAAACAATAAAACCCGCATTGCAAATAATAGGTAGGGAAGATGGGACAGGTCGGGTGGCAGGTATGTATATCGTCCTCACCAAACAGGGCCCGGTATTTTTTGCTGACACCACCATCAATTTCGATCCCACCACTGAAGAATTGGTTGAAATAACGGCGTTGACAGCAAAAGCGGTTCGCCAGTTAAATATTCAGCCTAAAATTGCATTGTTGTCCTATTCCAATTTTGGATCTGTTCAAAATGAAGAAACACTTAAGATCAGAAATGCAGTCGCGATTTTAAAAGAAAGGTTTCCGGGGATGATAGTGGATGGGGAGATGCAGGTGAACATCGCATTCGACAACGACCTGATGAAAGAAAATTATCCGTTCAGCGCTGTTGCCGATAAAAATGTGAATACGCTGATATTTCCGAATTTGCATGCGGCGAATATTGGCTATCAGTTAATGCATTCACTGGGTCAGTGTGAGGTTATAGGTCCGATCTTGTTGGGGATGAAACGGTCGGTGCATATTTTACAGTTGGGAAGTTCGGTGCGGGAAATTGTGAACATGGTCGCCATTGCTGTAACCGACGCACAGGCAAAATCAAATCGCCCTAAACTATAAATTTCAATTCGCAATTGACAATCCGAAATCCGCAATTCTAAAATGATCGCATATCTATCAGGAGAATTCAAGGTTAAAAATCCGACATATATTATTGTCGAGTGCAACGGCGTGGGATACCAGGTAAATATCAGTTTAAATACCTATTCGAAGGTGCATACTTTGGAGAAAGGGAAATTACATACATATTTGCATGTTCGTGAAGATGCACAGATATTATATGGTTTTGCAGAAGAATCGGAAAAGAATTTATTTATTCACCTGCTGTCGGTTCAGGGCGTGGGTCCAAACACAGCAAGAATGATACTTTCAAGCATGTCGGCGCAGGATCTTGAAGAGGCAATTGCATCAGAAAATGATAAACTGATCCAAACCATAAAAGGTGTGGGTCCGAAAACAGCAAAACGATTAGTTTTAGACCTGAAAGATAAGATCGGAAAAGGCCTTTCTTTACCGGAAAATTCTTTTGGCTATGCGCACAATACAATAAGAGATGAAGCGTTAAGTGCATTGGCGATGCTGGGGTTCAGCCGTCAGCAATGTGAAAAGGCGATCGGCATTGTAATCAAACAAAACCCTGAGATCAATAATGTAGAAACTTTAATTAAATCAGCATTGAAGAACTTGTAAACAAGAGGTTTTGGCAGTATCTAAATTTTTTCCCCAAATTATTATCGGAACTACTATTGGTGCTTCTGCACTCGCGGGGATACTCTTTTCGGAACCCAAAGTATTTGATTACACTTCAACAGATCCTTCTTATTATTCATCAGCTCTAATTCCGCAGGATACTCCTCCTGATCTTCCCTTTCCTTTTAATGATAATTCCGAAAGTGATTTTTTTGAGGACGATGAAAATAATTTTGACCTCGAGCCGGGTGAAGGGGTAATTACTCCTACCATTGAATATGATCCTTCTACTGATGAATATATTTTCCAGGAACAGATCGGCGATGAATTTTATCGCGACCCGCAATATATTTCATTCGAAGATTATTTAAAGGCACAAGGCGATAAAGCAATTGAAGATTATTGGCAGGAAAGATCTGATGCTTCAAATTTATTGGGAGGGAATGGAAGTGCGATCACATTAAATCCAATTAACAGAGAATGCCGGTTGTTTGATGGTTGCGAAGTGGAGATCCGCCCACAGGGAAATGTGGAATTAACTTTCGGCGGCAGCTTTCAGAATATTCAGAATCCGATATTGACAGAAAATCAGCGCAAGCAGGGTGGCTTTGATTTCAATATGGATATCAATGCAAATGTCATCGGATCGATAGGAAATAATTTAAAACTGAATTTTAATTATAATACGCAGGCAACATTTGATTTTGAAAATCAGATCAAACTCGAATACACCGGTAAAGCTGATCAGATCGTACAGGGAATTTCTGCAGGTAACGTAAGTCTTCCATTAACAACACAATTAATTCCGGGAACACAATCATTGTTTGGAATTAAAACCGAATTGCAATTTGGCAGGTTATCGGTAACGAATGTTTTCTCTCAACAAAAATCACAAACACAAAGTATACAAATTGAAGGCGGCGCACAAAAACGCGAGTTCGAAATTTTTGCAGATGAATATGATGAGAACCGCCACTTTTTTATGTCGCATTATTTCAGGGGTGGTTATGAAGGATGGTTGTCGTCGTTGCCTTATGTAAGTTCTCCGATCAACGTTACTAAAATTGAAGTTTGGGTTACCAATACAACCGGTGAAACACAAAATACACGTGATATTGTTGCCTTCTCAGATCTGGGTGAACCGGATTCAATTTATTGGGGAGTAATTAATCCCGCAGGAACGATCAGCAGTATAACTCCTGGTGGATTGCCATCGAATTATGCCAACGACCTTTATCAAAAATTAAGTGCAACATCAGGCACACGCGATCTTAATACTGTCATTTCAACTTTATCGGGACCGGCATTTAATATGCAGGCGGTGCAGGATTATGAAAAAGTGCGGATGCGTAAATTAGATCCTACAGATTTTATCTATAATCCCCAACTCGGATTTGTTTCATTAAATACAACACTCCAGCCTGATGATGTATTAGCTGTTGCTTATGAATATACGTACCTGGGACAAACATTCCAGGTGGGTGAATTTTCCAGCGACCTTCCTCCGGGTGTTGATACCTCCAATGTGTTATTCATGAAAATGCTTAAAAGCACATCGGCAATTACACAAATTCCATTGTGGAACCTCATGATGAAAAACGTTTATTCGCTGGGTGCATTCCAGGTGAGTGATGAAGGGTTTCGTTTGGATGTTTTATACCAGGATCCGGGTGGTGGATTAAAAAGATATATTCCCGCAAATAATCAAAATGTAAATAGTCAGCCGCTCATTAAATTATTGGGCCTCGACAGATTAAATAATAATAATGATCCTCAACCTGATGGTATTTTCGATTTTGTAAATGGTGTAACCATCAATACACAAAATGGCCGTGTTTATTTTCCGGTACTCGAACCGTTCGGCGACTGGCTGAGAACACCAAATGTTTTTGGGGGTGATATCGAAGTTGAAAAATTTGCTTACGACGAATTATACAACGAAACAAAAACAATTGCGCTCCAGTTTCCGCAATTCGACAGGTATGTAATTTCCGGTGAATATAAATCATCGGTATCATCTGAAATTTATCTCGGCGCATTTAATTTACCCAAAGGATCTGTTCAGGTAACCGCAGGAGGACAATTATTAACCGAGAATGTAGATTATACAATTGATTATTCACTTGGAAGATTAAAGATCATTAATGAATCCATTTTGAATTCAGGTTTGCCGATCAGTGTAAATTTTGAGAACAATGCCTTTTATGGTTTCCAAACAAAATCATTAATAGGAACGAGATTGGATTATTGGATAAATGATAATTTCACTTTAGGCGCCACATGGCTGCATTTATCTGAACGTCCGTATACGCAAAAAGTAAATATTGGCGATGATCCCATCTCCAACAGCATTTATGGTTTCGACATGAATTATACTACTGATGCACCTTGGTTAACACGTGCATTGGATAAATTGCCATTGTTCGGAACAAAGGAAGCATCAACATTTTCATTTACTGCTGAGGTGGCGAGATTTCAACCCGGCCACTCAAAAGCAATTGGAAAAGATGATGAAGGAACAATTTATATAGATGATTTTGAAGGAAGCAGAAGTGCCTATGATATGAAATTCCCGTTTGCAAGCTGGGTATTGGCGAGCACACCTCAAAATGCAACTGATGAATCAAGTAATATTTTATTTCCGGAAGCAACTTTATTCGACAGCCTTGAATACGGAAAGAACCGTGCAAAATTTGCCTGGTATAATATCGATCCTTTATTTAATGAGGATAATAATCCATCACAACCTGAACATTTATCTGCTGCTGATCTTTCTAATCACTATACAATTCAAATTGATGAAAAAGAAATTTTCCCACAGGCTGATTATGAAACAACAGTATTAACTTCTCTTTCCACGTTCGACCTCGCATATTATCCAAATGAAAGGGGTCCTTATAATTATGATCTCGACCCAACACTGGTTTCTGCAGGTGTTGAATTGGATGGAACGGGTCATTTGAAAGCTCCCGATACAAGATGGGGTGGAATAATGCGCAATCTCGAAACAAATGATTTTGAAGCTGCGAATATTGAATTCATAGAATTTTGGGTGATGGACCCTTTCGATAATAAAGGTCCGCTTGGTGAACAGGTAATTGATGATGGTTATTTATTTATTAATCTCGGAAACGTTTCTGAAGATATTTTGAAAGATTCAAGAATGTTTTTTGAAAATGGATTGCCAAAAGACGGTGGCACCGATGGACTGGATCAAACCAATTGGGGAAATGTGCCGAGAACATTGCCAATTACTACGGCTTTTGATAATGAAGTGGATTCTCGGCAAAATCAGGATAAAGGATATGATGGAATGAACGATGGCGAAGAAAATGATTTTCACGATGATTTTGTTACCGATGCAACTGGTTTGATTTCCGGAACACCACTCGATATTGTTCAGAATGATCCATCCACTGACGATTATCATTATTATCGCGGAACAGATTATGATAATGAAGAACTCAGTATTCTCGAACGTTATAAAAAATATAATAACCCGCAGGGAAATTCACCAACAACAGAATCATCGCCCGAAACTTATCCAACAGCAGAAACAACAATTCCCGAAACAGAAGATCTGAATGATGATTTTACATTAAACGAAACAGAATCCTATTTTCAATACCGGGTGAAGATGGGCCCGAATATGGAAAACACCAATCAGTTTATTACTGATGTTGTTGTTGCTCCGCATTCATTTAAAGATGGTACCACAGATTCAGTTAAATGGTACCAGTTTAAAATACCTATCGATCAATATGATTCACGTATCGGCAGTATACAGGATTTTAAATCCATTCGTTTTATCCGCATGTATATGACCGGATTTGAGCAGCCGCTTGTAATGCGTTTTGCCCGTTTGGAATTGGTAAGAAATCAATGGAGGAGATATCAGTTCTCATTATTAAATCCCGGTGAATATTTATCAAATGATAATGGCAATGAAACTGATTTTAATGTGTCGTCGGTAAGTATTGAAGAAAATTCATTGCGCCAGCCGGTTCCTTATGTTTTACCTCCGGGTGTTGACCGCGAGCAAACTTTGGGCAGTGGAAGTTCGGTTTCTACCTATCAACAAAATGAACAATCATTAAGCATGCAAATTTGTCCGTTGCAGGATGGTGATGCAAGGGCAATTTTCAAATCGTTGAATATTGATCTTCGCCGTTATGGACGCATGATCATGAACGTGCATACAGAACCTTTGGTTGATGCTCCGCTCACTTCTTTGGAGGATGGTGACCTGCATTTATTTATCCGACTGGGTTCAGATTTTACAAATAATTTTTATGAATACGATATTCCATTAACGGTTACAAAATTGCCATTGCCTGCAGGAACTACCGACGATGAAAATGTGCGCAGTGCAATTTGGGCAACATTAATTGATTTTCCACTCGACTCATTAGTGGCTTTAAAATCACTGAGAAATAATAATCAGATATCACCGCTTACACCATATTCTATTTCTGCCGACGATGGTGTTACTTATACCATTATCGGAAATCCCGATCTGGGTTATGTTGAAGAAATAATGATCGGTGTAAGAAATCCAAAGGAAGCAACTTCCAACGGCCAGGAATTTTGCGCAGAAGTTTGGGTGAATGAATTGCGATTGACAGGAATTGATGAAAGCGGTGGATGGGCAGCACTTGCACGTGCAGATCTTAAACTTGCCGACCTTGGAAATTTCACGCTTTCAGGAAATATGCATACTGCAGGATTCGGAACCTTGGAACAACAAATTGATGAACGCTATAAGGATAATTTTTATCAGTATGCCGCATCATTGAGTTTGGAGCTTGGTAAATTTCTTCCCCAGGGCGTAAATTTATTTTTACCATTTTATGCAAGTATTTCAGAATCGTACAGCAATCCGGAATTCGATCCTTACGAACTCGATGTTGACCTCAACGATAAAATAAATGATATCACTTCAACTTACGGTACCGACTCGGCTGATAAATATAAAAAGACCGTTATTGATTATATCGCTATAAAAAGTATCAACCTCACCAATGTGCGTTTCGAAAGGGGAGATAAAGCCGGTGATCCACATCCATGGGATAAGGAAAACCTCGATCTTACGCTTGCATATTCGCAGGAATATAACAGCAATCCAACGTTGGAGTACGATAAAATTGACCGATATAAGGTAGCGCTGGGATATACCTATAATCAGAAAGCAAAATATATTCTCCCTTTCGAAAAAGTTATTGATAAAAAATATAAATGGCTCGCACCGGTTCGTGATTTTAATTTTAACCTGCTGCCAACGGGTTATAGTTTCAGGACAGAATTAAACCGGCAGTTTGGTGAAACATTAATGCGTGATATTTATGGCGACGGTTTAATTGATCCTACATTCGATAAATATTTTACATGGGATCGTTTTTATGGATTAAAACTCGAGCCTGCAAAATCAATTAAAGTTGATTTCTCAGCTACAAATAATTCACGTATTGATGAACCCTATGGCCGTTTGGATACACAGGAAAAAAGAGATTCTGTTTGGAATAATTTTATGGACCTGGGAAGAAATATAAATTACCGCCATACACTTGCCATAAATTATACCCTTCCTATTAGTAAGTTACCTGTATTTAGCTGGATAACCATCAAAGCAAATTACAATACCTCTTATGGATGGATAGCAGGCTCATTGGGTTTGGCCGACACTTTGGGAAATACCATAAACAATACCCAAACGCGATCACTCAACGGTGAATTTAATTTCAGGAATTTTTATAATAAATCGAAGTTCTTCAAACAATATAATTCAAATACGTCACCTGCAAAAGGAAAAGAACCGGAAAAAGGAAGCGGTAAAGAAGAAGATGCTCCTGAAGATGCAGCCACCGAGGCGGCCAAAAAACCAAAAACACCGACTGTATCAGGTCCCGTTGAAGGAATGGTGCGGTTGCTTATCAGTTTAAAAAGGGTAACGGTCAATTACACCCAGAATTATGGAACAACGATTCCTGGTTTTATGCCGACATCGGAGATACTTGGATTGAATACAACTTCCATGGCTCCCGGCTGGGATTTTATTTTCGGCTATCAGCCTTCGTATAAATGGCTCGACAGTATTGCAAGAAAAGGATGGATAAGCACAGCGCCATCGCTCAATTATTTATTGATGCAAACGTACAGTGAAAACCTCGATGTGCGGGCGAACTTTGAACCGCTGAAAGATTTCAGACTTGATCTTAAATTAAATAAATCGTATTCAAAAAATCACTCCGAATATTTTAAAAATACACTTACTGTTGATGATCCATTGTTTGAACATTTGAACGGAGTTGATGCAGGTAGTTTCACCATCAGCTATAATATCAGCGGAACGGTATTTGAAAAATTAAATTCGCAGGTTGTATCCGCAACATTTAAACAGTTTGAAGAAAACAGAATAATTATCTCGCAGCGCTGGCAAGAATTTAATGATGTTTTTTCTGACGATATTTTTTATAATCCGCTCGACAGCACCTTCCTCCCTAATTATGCCGAAGGCTACGGACCTTATTCACAGGATGTTTTAATTCCGGCGTTCATTGCAGCTTATACAGGAAAGAGTGCATCCTCAGTTGCACTGGATGGATTTGCACAAACACCCAAACCAAATTATCGCGTCACTTATAACGGGCTGAGTAAATTACCAGGTTTCAAAAAATTATTTTCAACGTTTAATATCACCAGCGCATATACATCAACGCTGTCGCTAAACAGTTTTGTAACCGATCTCGACTTCGATGGAAATTATTACCGATACGCACATGTGGTGGATACACTTTCAGGAAACTTTGTGAGCTTGTATGATATTCCGAATATTATCATCAATGAATCACTATCGCCATTAATTGGATTTGATGTTACCTGGATAAATGGCATCACATCAAAATTTGACTATAAAAAATCAAGAACACTCACCATGAGTTTTATTGATTATCAGTTGACACAAATTCACTCCAATGAATTTACAATTGGTATGGGGTATAAAATGACCGGCTTTACATTCCCATTCAAATTTAAAGGAAAGCGCCCCAACCTGGAAAATGACCTCACATTTAAATTTGATTTCAGCTTCAGAGATGATATCACTACTAATTTCAGATTGGATCAGGACCTGAATGAACCCACCGGTGGTATGACAACTATTTCATTGTCGCCAACAATTGATTACGTAGTAAACGACAGGTTTAATATTCAGCTTTATTTCGACCGGCAGAAAACAGTTCCTAAAATTTCTACCTCTTATCCTATTACTTCTACAAATGCGGGGATAAAGGTGAGGTTTAGTTTGAGCGAGTAAACGAATTGCGAAATTCGGAATGAACAAAAATGCGGATTGGATGGTCCATAATTCGTCGCTCGTCACTTGTGTTTCGTCACTCGTAATTTTTTTTCGCCAATTTGTTTGTGCTTCTTATCTGGGGGTTTATCCCACGTCAACCAATTCGTCACTCGTCACTTGTGTTTCGTCACTTGTAATTTTTTTATCTCTTTAACTAAAACTATTATCTTAGTTTGAGTTTATCCACTTTAAAAACATTTTTATGAATCGCAATGACAAACAAAAACTTGAAGACAGAGTTATTGATTTCACCAACCTTACTATAGATATTGTCGAATCCCTGACCGAGGGTAAGGTTTCTAATTATTACGGTAACCAACTACTTCGTTCTGGTGGTTCACCTTCTTTAACATATGGAGAAGCTCAGGATCCCGAATCCAGGATTGATTTTATTC
>JBIOHA010000095.1:0-9264 GCA_044448625.1 Chitinophagales bacterium
CCACCTAAGAGTAGTGGGGAATCCTCTAAAAAGATGGCAAAACTCGCTGCAATAGTGCTAAAGGATAAAAACGCATCAGAAAGAGAAAAGAGCTTAGCTGGAGCGGTGTTATCACAGGCACCAGATAAACCAAAAAAACCAGCTAAAAAGACTAAATAAGTCATAGTTTTTTACGTTTGGTTATCGAACATTTGGTTATTGTCATATCACCACCACCCAATGGGTTATCGTTATCAACCTCAATGTGAGGGTATAAGACAACTATGTCTTTATCTTCATAGCCAATAAATCCAACAGAAATAATTTTAACAGGAGAATTGCTTTGGTCTTTAATTACTTTCCAGCCCTGATAACCATGTGAGCTATCTACCCACTCAATGTAGGTTAGGGGAAATTTATTATGTGTATATTGGTTATTCAACTCCCATCTGGTATGTAGATGCCAGTAGAAAATAACTCAAAGGAATAATTTATTGGATTAAAATTTGGCCACGCTTCTGCTGATAAGCTATTTATAGTTTAGGTTTGTAGGAAACTACAAACTGTGAATAATAAGGCATATAAAAAAGCAAGGCTTGTTCTTAAGAAACACTTTTTTGATTCAAATGGCAACCCACGAAGATTAGTTAATATGCCAACTAATAAAATGATTCAAAGAGAAAGCGGCTTAAATGATGACAATATAGTTGCGTGGAAAATGAATTTATATAATAAAGAATATATCAAAAAAGATGCGTTGCACTATTTAACAGACAAAGGGGTATTGTGGGTAAAGTATGGCAGCAATTCGGTTTATATTATTGAAAACTGGATCAGTATTACCGCGATATTACTATCAGTGATATCGTTATCGCTATCAGTGATAGCACTATTGAAATCAGACTGACCGTTTGTTTCATATTGCGAAACTGTTTTTAGTGAACAAACTAACAGCCCGCTCCGCGACAAATTTTAACCCAAAACTTGATAGGATTTTCTGCGTAACATAACGTATTCTTATGTCTACGTGCTTTGAAACGCAGTGTTTATTTATTGGCGTTTCAACGCTTAAGTTTGGGATCCTTCCAATGGCTTACGAGCTCTCTGCTGGTAATTCAGGGAAATATTGTGAAATATCTATTTCGTCTAAGAATACATGAGCAAATATAGCATTTTCACCAGCAACCGTTTTGCGAACCATGGTTGCATTTTTTAATTTAATAAGTTTTCCCTTAATTAGTCTTTCCAATTTGGTCTTAGTTAACTTCATCGCTTCAATATTAGGCGTTCTATAGCCACTTATTTTAACCAGATTGCCTACTTTACTATCCCAGTTCCAATTTTTATTCACTCGAATCGTTTTCCCATCAATGATTTCTGTTACAAAAAAAATTGCCATAATATTAAATTATTTAATAGGAAGACTCCTGTTCAAGTTCATCTTGACTGCCAACCTCGATGGATAATTCATTTTCTGCAATCATAGTTTTAATGTAAATGATAATCCAAACCAATCGTTGTAAAAAGAATAATCCGATAACCAATAAAACAACACTTCCTGCGATTAAAAAAATAGATAAATAAGGGTCGTAAAGATTTAACTCATGGTCATTAATAAACATTACTGCAAACATGAGAAGTAACGAAGATAGTAAAATAGTGAAAATGCGACTAATCTGTAAACGGGTATTTAAGGATTTGATAGTTTTATTACTTCTATCGATTACCTCATTTAATAATTTTGAATTTTCCTCAAGCTGTTTTGGATTAAAATCTTCAGGGTGTCTTAACCTTTCAGACAATATTTTATAAATTTGATTGGTTTTTGTTTCTGCGTTTTTTTTAATTAAGACAATTGCTTTAGTTGAAATTGAAAGTAAATAAAATGAAATCGGAGCAATAAATGAAATTATTGTAATTATAAAAATGGAAAATATTTCTATAAAGCTGTGCATTATTCGAGGTATTCAACACAATAATAAATATAAATTTTATATTTTAACAAAAATAATCTAGCCGAGGAATTTACAAGAATTAAAATTTTCAAGATTACTCATGAAATAGTGCTTGATCGGGTTTTCCTCATTCATGATGTACTTACTCTAATACCTAAATGGTTGATTCTTTCATTTTTTTTATTTCTTCGTGATCATATACAACTTCTCATTCCTGAAATCGAGAGAGAGATCATTATAATCCCAGAGTTCGGCAGTGCCCAGTGGATTGGTTAATGGAGTTTTGCTTTTTGGCTCGCCGAGTTTATCTGTAACATCCTTATAGCTCATTCCTATTTTGACACCCCTTACATCACCCTCTATTTTCTCTTTCATAGCCATCATCATCTTTTCATTTTCAGTTTTGGCGTATATTTCTTTGAGGGCGATCATTGTTTCCAGGTCGGAGGGATCGATCTGGTGCGCATTTTCAAAGTATGGTAATCCTTTTATGAACAGGGCTGTTCTTTGGGTTTTTAATCTTTGGAATTCCGCTTCATCTGCTTCTTCTATTCCGAGATTCTTCATCACATTGCTGATGGCCGCAGCTTGGTTATAATACAGTGCACCGAGGTTCAGGTTAACGTCAAACCGGCCAGGCTCATAATTGATCGCAGTTTCGTAAGTCTTCACTGCATTATTAAAGGCTTCTGTTGCTTTTTTATCGGTTTCTGCTTTTAATATCTTCAGTTGATCGGCGCCAATGGTCTCACTGGGTTTCATTTTTTTCAGCGCTTCAAGGCTATCGGCATAAATGGTATAAAGCTGGCCATAGGTTACACCCAAAACAAAATAGAGTTCGGTATTTTTGGGATCAAGCTCAATGGCTTTGTCGAGCTTGTCGACCAGTATATTGAGATTATTATTGGTGATATAATAGTTCAGTTCAGCGATCATGAGCTCTTTATCCTGGGGGAAGGCTGTGCGGCCTGCTTCAATTACTTTAATACCTTCATCTTCCCTGCCGTTTGCCGCATATAAATTGGCCAGCCTTGAATAGAGATATGATTCTTCATACTTCATATCAACCAGCTTCTGGTAATTCATAATTGCTTCGTCGGTCCTGTTTGTCCTTTCAGCCATCAGGCCAATATTAAAGATCAGGCCTTTGTCGAGAATCGTTTTTGGATCAGCTTCTATTTGCAGTTGATTGGCTTCGTATGCCTTGCTGAAATATTTGTATGCATCTTCATTATTACCGGCATTGTATGCATTTGCCCCTTTGGCAAAGAAAAGTCCGTAGGTAGTTAGTAATTCGCCGGCAATATCGGACTTAAAATTTTTTACATCCTCGAGTGAAAGTGCTATCCTGAAAGACTCCAAAGCTTTTCCAGCTGGATCTTCCACCGAGCTAAATTTCCCTGTTGTATCCAGGGCGATCAGGTTATATATCCTACCGCGATAGAACCAGGTCTTGGCCTGGCCTTTCGTCTTCTCATTCAATGCTGCCTCTTCAATTGCTTCCCTGGCCTTTTCATATTCAGCGGAATAAATAGCAGCGGAGGCCGTGTTCACCTTGCTGTTTTGAGCTTTTACAACTCCTGTAAACAGAAATACTATGACCAAAAATTTCAGATAGTGTTTCATATAAAAAATAAATTTAATCCTTTATAATTCAGTTAAATATGCTTAGTTGTCAGAATTAGTTGGTTCAGTAGGTCCGCCCTCATCATTGCCTTCGCCCTCATTTGTATTCTCATCATTTATTTCGAGGTCGTCATCATCCTTTTCCACCCGGGTTACAGACGCTATTCTGTCGCCGTCACGCAAATTGATCAACCGCACTCCCTGTGTTGCTCGTCCCATGATCCTTAACTCAGCAACTCCAATTCTGATCGCCATTCCTGATTCGCAAATGATCATTAGGTCGTCGTTGTCGGTTACATCTTTTATTGTGATGAGGTTACCGGTTTTGGGAGTGATTTTAATTGTTGTAACTCCTTTCCCACCGCGGTTTGTGATCCTGTATTCCTGCTCACCGGTTTCGAGATCTACAAGCTGGCTCCGTTTTCCATAACCATTTTCGCTGACCACCAATACCGTTTTTTCTTTGTCCCCCTTTTCAACAGTTATCATGCCAACGACCTCGTCGTTCTTTCCGGATAAAACAATGCCCCTCACTCCTGTTGCTGTGCGTCCCATTGGCCGAACTTTTTCTTCAGGGAAACGAATCGCCCTACCGCTTTTGACCGATAACATGATCTCGCAATTTCCATTGGTAAGACGAACCTCCAGCAACTCATCACCTTCAGTGATATTAATTGCCATGATGCCATTTGCCCGTGGGCGACTAAAGGCCTCTACCGTAGTTTTCTTTATCGTTCCTTTTTTGGTACAGAATACCAGGTAGTGTGAATTTATAAATGCTTCATCTTCAAGATTATGAATATCGATGTATGCCATAACCTTGTCGTCAGGTGGCAGGCTGATCAGATTTTGGATCGCCCTTCCTTTTGAGGTCCTGGTTCCTTCTGGGATCTGGTAAACCGGCAGCCAGAAGCACCTTCCCTGGCGGGTAAAAAACAACATGGTATCATGGGTGGATGCAATAAGCAAATGCTCGATATAATCTTCGTCTCTTGCTGCCGATCCTTTCGCACCCTTACCGCCTCTGCCCTGCTTGCGATATTCAGTCATGGCCGTGCGCTTAACATAACCCAAATGTGAAATGGTAATGGCAACATCCTCTTCTTCAATAAGGTCCTCAATACTCATCTCACCCTCTGCCGCAACGATCTGCGTTCTCCGGGCATCACCGTATTTTTCCTTTATCTCCAATGTTTCATCAATAATGATCTGCATGCGCATTTCTTCATTGGCTAGAATTTCTTTTAAGCTTGCAATGAGAGCCATCACCTCATTGTATTCCTGGCGGATCTTGTCAATCTCGAGTCCGGTTAAACGCTGTAAACGCATCTCGAGAATTGCTTTCGCCTGGATATCAGTCAACCCGAATGAGCTGACCAGCCCTTCTTTTGCTTCATCAGGGGTTTTTGAATTGCGTATGAGAGTGATCACCGCATCAAGATTATCCAGGGCAATGATCAATCCTTCCAGAATATGCGCACGTTCCTCAGCCTTTCTCAGATCAAATTCCGTCCTTCTCACTATTACCTCATGTCTGAACTCAACAAAGTTTAAAATAAGCTGTTTGAGGTTGAGCAATTTCGGCCGACCATGGACGAGGCAAATATTATTGACGCCATACGACGACTGCAATGGCGTGTATTTGTATAACTGATTTAAAACAACAGAAGCCACAGCATCTTTGCGCAGGTCAATTACCACCCTTAAGCCGTCGCGGTCGGAATAATCGTTGGCATCAGAAATACCTTCTATCTTCTTCTCATGAACCAGTTCTGATATTTTGGTGATGAGCAATGCCTTATTTACCTGGTAGGGTAATTCGGTGATCACTATCTGCTCTCTCCCACCCGCAGTTGTTTCAATATTCGCTACCCCTCTCACTACAATTCTCCCCCTGCCTGTTTCAAAGCTTTCTGTTATTCCCTCCACACCATAAATTGTGGCTGCTGTTGGAAAATCAGGGCCTTTAACAAACTTCATGAGTTCCGGTATGGTGATCTCTTTGTTTTTGATATAGGCGATCATTCCATCACAGACCTCAGAAAGGTTGTGAGGAAGGATATTTGTGGCCATACCTACAGCAATACCAGATGAACCATTGATAAGCAGATTGGGAATTTTTGACGGAAGGACGGTTGGTTCTTTTAAGGTATCATCAAAATTCGGCGAAAAATCAACTGTGTCCTTATCAATATCTGCTAGTATTTCATGTGTGATCTTCTGCAGCCTTGCCTCTGTATATCGCATTGCTGCGGGACTGTCTCCATCCACAGAACCAAAATTTCCCTGTCCGTCGATAAGGGTATTGCGCATACTCCACTCCTGGGCCATTCTCACCATGGCATCGTATACCGAGGCATCACCATGTGGATGGTACTTACCGAGCACCTCTCCCACTATTCTCGCTGATTTTTTATAGGGCTTATTATAATCCATGCCCAGATCGTACATACCATACAGCACTCTCCTGTGCACCGGTTTTAAACCATCACGCACATCGGGAATTGCCCGGGCAACTATTACCGACATCGAATAATCGATGTAGGCGGTTTTCATTTCATCTTCAATATTAATCGGAATTATTTTCTCACCTTCTGCCATATAACTTTTCTCCTTTTCTGAGTAGATTTTTTTACTTCGGGCAAAGGTAGCTAAAAGCCCTCCCAAACCATAGAAATCAGCATTGTTTTATTGTCAAGTTTTCAACAAAAAAAGTATTATAAAAAAACAATAACTGTATTATGTTTAAAGGGCTGCACCGGTGGGTGGCAGAATTGGGTGAAAGCGAAAAAATATGTCGTAAAGCCGAGTGTAAATCCCGATAGCTTTCCGGTTAATTTTTGGAGAACTTCAGGTGATTTTAGTTTTACATTAAATCCCTTAAAGCAACCTGAAGGAATCGAAAAATCTTTTTGTGGATGCATTGTCATCTTTTGACGCTTCGGAAATTGTTTCGAGCATATAGACATTGTTTTTTATCATGTATATACGCATGTTTATTATGCCGATTCCCGACTGATAATCAATTTTGATTTCGCGACCTGGATAGCCGTTTATTTCGATTATTTTTTCCGACATCAGCTTCCCTTCTGCATTTGTTACTGCGCCATCAATTGAATATCTGAAAAAAGGATCCATCTTCTCTTTGAAATCAGAGTTTACGAGTGTATCGGGATAAGTTGTGCGATTTACGAGATAAATTAAATTTTCAGAATTCTTTACTTCACTGGCATCGAACATGCACATATTTAAGGTAAGCTCCCCGATCGCTGACGGAATAACCTCTGTAGATTCCTCAGGGATTTGGGGAAACTCAATACTGTATCCAAACTTTTTGGATTGGTACTGATACCAGCGATCATCTCTGATAAATCCACTTATTAAGATGAATCCTGAAATCAGAATTATTGTTGCCCTAAACGATCTCATAAACTTCTTTCTTCAAAGATAATAATTGAAGGACTGGAATTTTTATTTTTTTACCGGGATACCATTATTGCAGTACAATTGCATGGCCTATTTTTTCCTTGTCGCTTTTTTAGTAACCTTTGGGTTTAGTGAAGCAACATATGTATAACTGATGTCAAAATATTTTTGTAATTCTTTTGTTTTATTAAACAGGCTGTCGGGAACATCAACATATTCTTTCATAATTGCACCATGAGCCACTGTGAGTCCGGTCTTAAATTTTTTAATAAATAATTCCCTTTCGGAATCCGGTAGTCGCAGTGAAAGGTTGCCATCAGAATTTAAAAAACTAAACATATGCCCATTCATTGACATGTATGGCATTGCTGATCCTTTTCTTTCAATTGACTTCAGGCCTGCAATTAGTTTGTCGTATACTTTTAATGTCCCGGCAGAAACTGTAGATTTTTCAGGTTTGGTTGCCGCTTTCCGGCGATTTATTTGCGTTGGCATTATATAATTTGATTATGAATTTTTCGAGTTGCCTTCTGTGACGGAGAATGTGGACAATGGCATGCTCCATCATTTGTTCAATGTCATAGGATTGTCCCCACTCGGTAGGCATTTTTTTTGAATTATCATATTCTTCTAATTCATTGTCTTTAATATGTTCAAAGGTTTGTAATGTAAAATCAAACAACGCCCGAATATCATTTTGATAATCACTGATTTTGGTATGATAAATATGTTGGCGCAATGGCATTTCAATGCCCCGTAATTTTTTTATCCTTATTGCGTAATTAAATCCTGCGCTGATAACATGCGATAAAACAGTTTGTACGGATGTGCAATTCGGATCTTTTGTAAACGGATCAACGACGATGATAATATCTTCATCCATGATATCGCCAATCGTATTGTGCAGATCATCAAGCACCCGTTCATATTCGTCGAGCAAAGCTCCTTTTGCGCCTTCCCTGTAAGATTTATTAAAATTCATAATCCTCAATTTATTATTAATGCAAAATAATCTTTTTTTGTTGAAGAAAGTAGCGGGAGATGAAAAGAATAATTTTTTAATGCAAATAATCAGGATAAAGAATCAGAACCGGCAGACAGCCAACGGGATATAAAAACAACAGGGGCGCTCACTGGCGTGAGACATCCCCTGATCCCCATGAAAACACACAAATAGACAAACAGTGCTGATCATAAATAGTTTCAGTGCTGTAGTTAATAATCGTTAAAATTTGCGAAGTGTTTACGTGTTGATGTGTTCACGTGGTTATGTGTATAGGTGTTAACGTGGTTAAGTGTAGGGGTGTATATGTGTAAAGGTATATATGTGTTTATGTGAGGGAATGGATTCAATTTTACTCTCCGCTGTACAGCGGATTGTTCAATTTTTTTTTTGAGTGGTGAGTAGAAATTTGCACATAAATTTTGCTCAATTTTTTAATTGGAATTGAATTGATTCGAAGTATAAGCACAAAATTCAAACGGGCAATTAAATGGGGGTGATAACTTTTTTCCTTTCCCCAACCTGTTGACGCCACATTGCATAATAAAGTCCCTTTGCCTCCAGAAGTTTTTCGTGTGGGCCTGTTTCTTCGAGCTCACCCTGTTCGAGCACATATATTCTGTCGGCATGCATAATGGTGCTTAACCTATGTGCGATTAAAATGGTGATCTGTTCCTTATGCAAAGAAATATCCACTATGGTATTGGAAATTTCTTCTTCGGTTAATGAGTCGAGCGAAGAGGTTGCTTCATCAAAGATGAGCAACCGCGGTTTGCGCAATAAAGCACGGGCAATGCTGAGGCGTTGTTTTTCTCCACCCGATAATTTCAATCCTCCCTCCCCTATCAATGTGTCAATTCCTTTTTCCGCCCGCACCAATAAATTATCACAACTTGATTTATGCAGCACCTCCAACAATTCTGCATCCGTTGCTGATGGATTTACAAACAATAAATTTTCTTTTATCGAACCGGCAAATAATTGGGTGTCTTGCGTCACGAATCCGATCTGGTTGCGGAGATCATTAAAATCGATAGAATTTTCATCTATGCCGTTGTATAAAATCCTGCCTTCCTGCGGACGATATAATCCAACCAGCAATTTCATCAAGGTACTTTTTCCTGATCCTGATGGCCCGACAAATGCAATTGTTTCTCCCGCTTTTACATTAAAACTAATTCCATCAATGGCTGGCGAATGCGCAGTTTTATGCTGAAATTTAACATTATCAAACTGGAGGGTGTGAATATTACCAAGATGCAAAGGTTTTTCGGG
>JBIOHA010000096.1:0-9240 GCA_044448625.1 Chitinophagales bacterium
AAAACTTTACCGGGGGATCCCCATGAAAACACTATCTTTTAATTATCCCGAAAACCGGGAAAATCCTATTTTTCTAATTATTGCGCAAGATACGCCTTTAGCGCTTTATTTCTTGTACTCGAACGCAATTTATTTATTGCATTATCTTTTATCTGCCTTACCCGCTCTCTCGTTAATCCAAACTCTTCGCCAATATCTTCCAGCGTCATCGCATATGGAACGCCAATCCCGAAAAATAATTTTATCACATCACGCTCCCGCTCTGTTAAAGTTGCCAGGGTGCGTTCTGTTTCTACTTTTAGTGAATGGCTATAATCCAGCTTTTCGTCCGTTCTCTCTGTATCGCGGTTTTCGAGAACATCGAGCAACGAACTGTTTTCCCCGTCATCAAATGGTGCATCCACACTTACGTGGCGGCTGGAAACTGATAATGTATTTTTTATTTCTTCAGGTGCAAGTTCTAAAACCTCTGCTAATTCTTCAGACGTTGGTTCACGTTCAAATTTTTGTTCAAGTTCTGAAAACGCCCTGTTGATCTTACTTAATGAGCCAACTTTATTTAATGGTAAGCGCACCAGTCGGCTCTGTTCGGCCAATGCCTGCATGATACTCTGGCGTATCCACCAAACAGCATAGGAAATGAATTTAAATCCTTTCGTTTCATCGAATTTCTGGGCAGCTTTTACCAAACCAACATTTCCTTCATTGATAAGATCGTTCAGCGATAAACCATTATGCTGATATTGTTTTGCCACCGAAACCACAAAACGCAGGTTGGCTTTCACCAGTTTTTCAAGTGCAAGCTGGTCGCCCTGCTTGATCTTTTGCGCTAACGTTACTTCCTCTTCCGCTGTTACAAGATCAACTTTGCCGATTTCCTGTAAATACTTTTCGAGTGATTCGCTTTCGCGGTTGGTGATCGATTTCGTTATCTTAAGCTGACGCATCTTTTAATTAACCTTATTTTATCGTGAAATGATTGGTTGTTGATTAAGAACAGACTTTAGAGCTAAAAGTTTCCTTTTCTGAAAAAGTTATGTGTGCTGTCATCGCAAAGTTACACAGAGTTTGCATACGAATCAATACCTCCGCCAATATTTATACATCTCTGCTTTGGCTAATGTCCTTTTTTCGACTACAGCCTTCAACAATAATGTATATTTGAATCAGGTATTATTAGCCGTAAAAATCATGCGAATAAACCTCCTGGTATTATTGATTCTAATCTTTGCACAACGATCAATTGTCTGCGCTCAGGTATTTTACGAAGACGCCGGATGGGCCGAGCATGGAGAACTTACCTATACAGCTTTCGGCTGGAGCATGAGCAATGCAGGAGATATTAATGGCGACGGGTTTGACGATATGGTAGTGACAGCTATCGATTATTCCAATCCACCTGAAACAAATGGAGAGGAAGGCAAAGTGTATATTTATTATGGAGGTGCCGATGGACTAGCCGATGACCCTGCATGGGAATTTGAATCGGATAATGACAGTTCTGTGCTGGGATTTTCCAGTGATGGCGGCGACCTTAATGGTGATGGATATAGCGATCTGGTAATCGGTGCGCTCCAATTAACCAATGGTGAATACAATGAAGGTGCAATATTTCTATGGTATGGCTCAGAAGACGGGTTGAGCAATGCCGGACCTGATTGGACAATAGAATACGATCAGGTGTACGGACTTGTTGGAAGTGGTGTAGCCATGAGTGGCGATATTAATTCAGATGGGTTTAACGACCTTTTCGTTTCTGCAAAAATGTGGGACGAGGGAGAACCAGATGAGGGTAAGACATGGATGTTCTGGGGATCAGCTGGTGGGCCCGTTGATGCCGGATGGAGCTGGCAGGCTAACCAGGAAGGGGCGATATCAGGATTCCCGGTAAATTATGCCGGTGATGTTAATGGTGATGGATTCGACGATATCATCATAGGCGCAAACCAATACGACAGCATTGACATTGACGACGGCTTGGCGGTGGCGTTCTATGGATCTGTAACGGGATTGAGTACCACACCCGACTGGCGGATGTCAAGCGGCCAAAAAAAATGCAATTTCGGACATTGGGTTGATGGTGCCGGAGATGTGAATGGAGATGGCTACGACGATGTTGTAATATCTGCATTGCTTTATGAATCGGATTCTATCGAACATAATGAAGGAAGAATATTTGTTTACGAGGGATCGGCAGATGGCATTTCACACGACCTTGCCTGGTTTGGTCAGCTCGATCAGGCCGAAGCACAGTTCGGATATAGTTGCGCCGGGGCAGGTGACATAAATAACGATGGGTACGACGATGTAATTGGTGGTTCCAAATATTGGGATAATGGTGAATTGGATGAGGGCGGTGCTTTTGTCTGGTTTGGAAGCGTTGAGGGACTGGAGTCAAATTATTGCTGGCAGGGAGACGGCGACCAGGACCTTGGTTTTTATGGGAGGCATGTTGGTGGTGATGGCGATTTCAATAATGATGGCTACTCCGATTTTATGGTTGGTGCCTATAGGTTTTCCGATAGTTTGGAAGCTGATGGAAAAGGATTTGTTTATTATGGAGCGCATCGCGAAACAGATTTTCATTATTTAGAAGATTCATTTTGTTTAGACAGTGATGATCCAATGGCTATTATTGATGGCCTGAGCGGAGGATCATTTTTTTCAGATGATGCAATTGTTGATCCGCTAACCGGTGAAATTAATATTGCCGCTTCAGGTGGTGGAACACATTATATTTATTACGAGAGTTCGGGATTCTGCCCAATCGGAAAATTCAAAATTTATATTCAGGATACGATCGGTGCAGAAAACATTTTTTATTATTTGGCAGATACGTTTTGTATTTCTGCTGAAAATCCACTGCCTGTATTATTAATTCCCGGAACAGGCGCATTTTATTCTGATGATGCAATTGTTGATGCGGCGACCGGGGAAATTAATTTATCTGCGACCGGGGCCGGAGGATATTACACCGTTTATTATTCTGAAATAACATATCAGGGTTGTGAAGTGCTGGCTTCCGATTCATTTTATATTGAAGCTGATCCGGGTTTTTATTATGAGCAAGATACTTTTTGTATTTATGACGCGAATCCATTTCCAATAATTGATGATGTTGACCCCGGAACATTTTATTCCGATGACCTAACGGTGAATTCAGGCAGCGGAAAAATTAATTTAATTTCATCAGGAGCAGGCGGACCTTTTACTGTTTATTATAATTCGAATTCAACATGCGGAATTGATTCATTTATTGTTTGGATAATGAATGAGGATACCACTATTGCAGATTTTCATTATTTGATCGACAGCATTTGCGTTGATTATATTGATCTGGTACCAATAGTTGATGGAATGCCTGGAGGTTATTTTTATTCTGATGATGCTGTTGTTGATTCTCTTACAGGTGAGATCGACTTGTTAGCTTCGGGTTCGGGACTTTTTGATATTTATTATTCGGTTATAGATAATTCCGGCTGTGAGATAATGCATGCGGAGGAAATAAATATTCTTCCCGATGCCGATCCATTCTTTTTATATAACAGCAGTTTTTACTTCCAGGGAGAACCTGATCCGTCACCGGAAATTTTAGGTGATACAGGAATATTTTCTTCTTCCCCTCCCGGTTTAATTTTTACTGATACCCTGGGAACAATTGAATTAATCTTATCAGATACAGGAACATATTTTATTTCACAATTTTCTGAATTGGGCATTTGTTCAGAGGAATATGGTACCGAAATAATAATTCTTCCTCCCTGCAATTCACCCGATGGAATAACGGTTTCAAATATAGGTTCAGACTCGGCTACTATAAGCTGGCTGGCTGATGATTTTTATACCGGATATTATGTTTATCTGATCTCAGGAACCGACACCACAACATATTATATTGAAAATGACACGTCGTTCACGTTCACAGGTCTTGACCAGGAAACAAATTATGAAGTAATAATTGCCACAGATTGCATGGAAGCACTTTCTGATTTTTCAAAGGTTGTAGATTTTACAACTGCTGTTGGTGTAAATAATTTATCAAATCCAATTACAATAAAAGTTTATCCTAACCCTGCAACTGGGGGTTTATTAATTGAATCAAATATTAACAATTCAACTTTTGATCTGGCGATGTTCAATTCAGATGGAAAAATTGTTTATGAAAAACGGGATGCCGCTGTCGTAGAAAAAATTTCTGTTGAAGCATTTGCAAAAGGAATTTATTTGATCCGTATTGTTTCAGGAAAATATTTTTATTCTGAAAAAGTGATCATTTATTGATCGGGATTTGGTTCTTACCATAAAAAAAGCCGGATTGCTCCGGCTTAGTAATTTATACCTTTTATTTTCTTTTAATCCCTTCTACCCATACCCTTCGAATCTTTAAATCTTCCCCCTTGAAATCTTCCCCCTTCAAATCTTCGGTTCTTCCTCCTTCGAATCTTGGTTATTCTTTTTTACAACATCCATCCAAATGATCATAAGCATCTTCTACTGCCGGCATTTCATCTGCATCATATCCAACTTCGGTGATCGTCTTTTTTATTTGTTGCAAAGAAACCGCTTCAACGGAATAATCAACCGAAACAATTTTAGTACTCAAATCCAGTGATGCGCTTTGCACACCGTCGAGTTTCTTTAATGCCGATTCAATTGTTTTTTTACAGCTTCCGCACACGGCTGATGTTTTTATATCTGCATGTGCTTTGCCGTCTATTACATTTTGTGCAATAATTATATTTGATGTGTTTACCAATAAGATTAATATAATTATTGATAAACCGTTCTTAATTGTATTTTTCATTTTATTGATCTTTGTTTTATAAAATTAAAAATTAATTCAATATCATCCTGAACCCTGCGTAAAATTTCCTTTGCATTACCGGCGCATAAATAACCGATGCATCGAAATGTTCTCCAAATGGATCATCAGCATCTATGATCGGATTTTGTTGCGTATAATTCGTTATGTTTTCTGAACCAGCATAAATATCAAACCACTTGAATTTTTTGGTTATCTGCCCCAGCAATAACATATACGGCTCTGAGCGCTCGCCCAAAAATTCTGCTTCCGGATTATCGCCCATTTGAGGCAATCTCGAACTTCCATAAAACTGACTGGTAATATCAAATACCCAACCACCTTTTGGTGTTTTATAGGAAATGTTTGCAAGCCCACGATTTTTATTCGTTAAAGGGACTTCTAACAGCGTATCGTTTATCGTTTCCCTTGCATCAATGTATTTATATGCCATCCTGAAATCAAGGTTTTTTATTATTTCATAGTTGACCTCGGCCTGCAGCACGTTCGAGTAAGAATCGCCATGCAGATTGGTAACATAAATATGGTGGTCGCTTTCCATATCTACCACCACCTGGTTTATAAAATCGGTGCGATAGCCATCCAGGGTTAAGGAGCCCTCATGTTCGTTCATTTCAAATTTTTGGATCGCGGTTAATCCATAGTTCCACCCTTGTTCAGGCAGCAGGGATTCGGTTATTACAAAAGGCCGTGAACTTGTTAAAACGCTGGTATTTTCTACAAAAACATTTGCAACACGATACCCTTTTCCCACAGAGCCTCTTAGAATGGTATTTTTTGCAACACCATATTTTACATGTAATCGGGGCGAATAAAACATACCGTATAAATTATGATGATCGGCCCTCATGCCGGCAAGAACACTCAACTTATCATCGGGTTTATACTGGTATTCGAAAAATACCCCAGGTACATATTCGGTGCGGAGATAATTTATTCCATTATATTCTTCGTCAAAATCATCCATCATAAAACTTGCTCCCGTTTTAATTTGATGATTCGTGTTACTTATGAATGACTGAAAAATGAAATTCGCATTTACATAATTCTCTCTTCCCCGATACTCATTTAAACCAAAGAAAGCATTCTGATCGTGGTAGCTGTAATTAAGAATTGTTCCGATGGAAGTATTGGGCCTGTCGAAAACGAAACCATTTTTCATAAACCCTTCAAAGCGAGTTGTATTGACGCCAACGCCATAGCCATTATCCACTGTATGTTCGGCATTATCATTAAAATTTACCTGGCCTCCTGAAATATTTGACGAAATATATTTTGCACCAAATTGCGCCTCATGCTTTTTACCGGAAAAATAATTCCATTTGTTCATGAAAATATATGTTTCATTTAACGGCACATCCAAAAATCCATCATCATTATCGTCTAGCTTTAAATGCTGCTGACTGGTATGTGTATAAAATGCAGTTGACCATTTTTCATTAAACAAATATTTATAATTGATATTTGCTTCCAAACGGCCTGAATTACTTCCATATAAATTCAACAAAAACATTTCTTCATCAGCATCAAATGGCTTTTTAATTTCAGTGTTGATGGATCCGGTAATACTTTCATATCCATTTACTACCGAACCGGGACCTTTAGTAATTTGTATGGATTCGATCCATGGCCCCGGGATATAATTCAACCCGTATGATGATGCTAATCCGCGAACACCCGGCATATTTTCCATCATTATTTGGGAATACACTCCATCGAGCCCGAGCAATTTAATTGTTTTTGCTCCGGTTACTGCATCACTGAATTCGGCATCAACAGTATTGTTTGTTTCAAAGCTTTCACTCAAATTACAACAGGCAGCTTTTAATAATTCTTTTTTATTTATTGTTTCCATATTCGTTGCGCCCACAGTATTAATAGTGGTCGCATCTGTTTCTCCAATAATAACCACTTCACCCAAATCCATTTCAGTAAGCATGATATGCAGCGATGATTTTCCGGTAACATCAATGGTATCCGTTTTAAACCCAACATAACTAACAGTTAATACGCTGTTTCCGTCAGCTGGTAATTCGAGTGTAAAAAATCCGTCTCCGTTTGTAGTAGTACCAATATTTGTATTCAGCCAAACTACATTCGCACCTGGTACCGGTTGCATGGCTCCCTTTTCGTCAACACTCATCACGTGTCCATTTATCGACTGACCCTTGAGATGTAAACCAGAAATTAGAAGGAATGCTATATAAATTAATTTAATTTTCATTTTCAATATTTTAATTGTAACAATAGATAAGTCATTTCTCCAACTTGTGAAAAAATGCAATTAAAATTTGAGATGATCAGATCCTGAAAACCTGTATGCTGGAAAGTATATCTCTGCCACTTTTAGGTGGAGGGAGATCAATAAGTTGTAAAAATGATTCCGGAGCGGAAAGAATTTTTGAAGAAGTAAAAGTATATGCAGCGATCAATGTAAAATCAGCGTGATCCTGACCCGCCCTTTGCATCCCCTGATAATCGAATTTTAAAAACTGCGACTCGTCTTTACAACAGTTGCTTGAAATTTCTGCTTTAGCCGGTTTAATTTCGTGGGTGCAGCAGGATGTTATTTTTTGTGTTGAGACTTTTCTTTCTCCGTCCATAAAACAGATATGCGAAAACAGGGTAAAACCTGTTGAAGCAGCAAACAAAATTGCCGTCATCAGGTAAACCATGGAATTACGCATTATCCTTTTCATCAGCACAAAGTTAAGATTTTACCTCCAAATGACCATAACTAGCAATTCGGGAACGAAATTGGAAACAATCTGGTCTTATAACTACTATCTTTATCTTTTAGTTTAAACGTATATAGATCAAACGATTTGAATATGTCCAGATCAAAATTTCTCCTCCCATTAACCGCCATTTTTACTTTCGTTATTGTGAGTTCCTGCAATAAAAAAGAGGGATGCACCGACCCGAATGCCAGTAATTTTGATCCCGATGCAGAGGTGAATATGGGTTGCATTTACGAAAATGGCTCCTTTAACGTCGAGCTGCATATGCACCAATATCTTGGAGCTGGTGAGATCGAGAGCGGCTCTATCTACAATATCAATGGCGTTCAAACCCAGCTTGATATTGCGGAATTCTACCTTTCCAATATCAGGCTTTTAGACGCAGCCGGTAATGAAACTCCAGCCCAGGGGGTTTATCTCCTGATAAAACCGGAAGTGGAGGAATATGATCTTGGTGATTTTCCCGCCGGTAACTACACTAAGATCATGTTTGATGTCGGGATTGATTCAGCGACAAACGCCGGCGATCCGTCTTCCTACCCCCTCGATAATCCATTAGGAAACCAGTTTCCTACGATGTATTGGGGTCCTTCGTTTGGCTATGTTTTTATGAGAATAGATGGTGTTGCCGACATGGATGGGGATGGAACACCTGATATCCCTGCCGGTGAGTTTGAAATGCATATAGGAATGAACAACTATCTTGCTTCAATTGAATTTGATCTGCCGGTTACAATTGGATCAACCAATGAAAATATTTGCCATATTGCTGCACATTACGATATGTTTTTTACCGATGTCGATCTAGCTACGGATAATACTACGCATACCACCGATAATGTGCCGCTCACAGAATTGCTTTTTGGAAATATTTTCACCATGTTTGGACCTGAATTTTAATATCATTGAGTTTAACAAAATTAAATTTCAAATCAATAAAAAATAAAATGAAATATATAAGCCGGATCTCAGTCTTCATTTTATTGTTGACCGCAATATTATATTTCAATAGTTGCAAGGTTGATCCTGAAATCACAGATGATTCGCATGACTACGGATGGGTTTATGATCCTACACCTTATATTGCATTTTCTGTAACCGGCCTTCCACCATTTCCCTATTTACCAAATAATCCACTCACAGTTGAGGGTGTTGAGCTCGGCAGGAAATTATTTTATGATCCTATTTTATCTGCCGATAGTTCATTGGCTTGCGCCGGTTGTCATAGTATTGGTCATGCATTTTCTGATACCGTTCAATTTAGCATCGGCATTGATGGCTTACCCGGAAAAAGAAATGCGATGCCAATTTTTAATTTAGGTTATTCCCCTTTTGATAATGGATTTTTTTGGGACGGACGTGCCGTTACACTTGAGGACCAGGCATTAAAACCCATTCAGGATCCATTGGAGATGCATGAAATATTACCAAACGTTTTAATGAAATTATCCCGCAGTGATTTTTATCCTAAAATATTTTATGAGGCTTTTGGGCAATTGGAAATTACCAATGAATCGGTTGGAAATGCAATTGCGCAATTCACTAAATCAATTGTTTCAGGGAATTCGAAATATGATAAAGCCACAGTACAGGATACATTTTTAACTGATGATGAAGTAAGGGGTGCTGAATTATTTCAAGAGCTGGATGGCGGTGATTGTTTTCACTGTCATGTAT
>JBIOHA010000097.1:0-9129 GCA_044448625.1 Chitinophagales bacterium
ATTATAATCATTGATTGTACATTATAGATCGCAGAAAAATTTTTATTAAAATTAAGGAATTCATCCACGGCTTTTTTGACTCCTGGATGAAAGGAATTCAGGTAATCATGTGCAACCAGATATCCACCCGGTTCAACCAATTTTGAATAAGCATTCAGATCAGCAATACATGAATTATAAGAATGATCAGCATCGATAAAGATCAAATCAACCTGCTCAATTCGGGTATTGATTTTTTCAATAGCTGCAATCGAATCTGATCGGATAAACTCAATTTTGTTTTTAACTCCTATTTCTTCAGCGACTTTTAATGCCCAATCCCATTGAGAATAGTTTTTAAAAATTTTATCATCAGTTGATCCATTGGACCATCCCTTCTCTCTATCAAAAATATCAATTGCGAATACTTTTCTTCCCTCCTTGATTGCAGATGCCATGACACATGAACTGTATCCCAAATAACAACCCACTTCTATAATATTAAATTTTGATGTTAAAGCAAGCGTGCCAAGGGTAATAAATTCTGCAGGATGCGTTACCCGGGGTTGAAATGACAGTATTTTATTAAGGACTGAATTGAGTTGAGGTGTAGAAGTTTTGGTATCAAGCAAATGAAAATCCGGCTTTATTCGCAATGATTTTCGGATAAATGATTTTACAGCGGATTTGGTCTTGTTGGCATTAATCATACAGGAAAAATTGCAGATTGTGTGAAACAAATATACAGAACAACGACCATGATGCTGACTTGCAGAAATTACTTCAGTTCCGATTTCAGGAATTGCCCGGTATAACTTTTTTTATTGCCGACAACTTCTTCCGGTGTTCCTTCAACAATAATGTTTCCACCACCTCCGCCGCCTTCAGGTCCGAGATCGATAATATGATCGGCCAACTTAACAACATCGAGGTTATGCTCGATAATTAAAACTGTATTTCCTTTGTCAACAAGGTTGTTGATCACATTCATTAACACCCTGATATCTTCAAAATGTAATCCCGTTGTCGGTTCATCTAAAATATAAAATGTGTTACCGGTATCTTTTCTCGATAATTCTTCTGCCAGTTTAACACGTTGTGCTTCTCCACCGCTCAGGGTAGTTGATGATTGGCCGAGTTTAATATATCCCAACCCAACTTCCTGCAGCGTTTTTATCTTCTTAAATATTCGTGGATGATTTTCAAAGAATTCAACTGCATGATCAACGGTCATCTCTAGTACATCGGCAATATTCTTTCCTTTAAAATATATTTCCAATGTTTCCCGGTTATATCTTTTGCCGCGGCATTTTTCACATTCCACATAAACATCAGGTAAAAAATTCATTTCAATTACCCGCATTCCACCGCCTTCACAAACATCGCATCGCCCTCCTTTTACATTGAATGAAAATCTGCCGGCTTTATACCCGCGGATCTTTGCTTCAGGTATCAGTGCAAATAAATTGCGTATCTCAGAAAATATATCAATATAAGTAACAGGATTTGAACGAGGCGTTCTTCCGATTGGCGACTGATCAATTTCAATAACCTTATCAATATTTTTTAAACCTTCAATTTTAGAATAGGGCAATGGTTTTTTTAACGAACTATAAAAAAATTGTTGCATAATAGGGAAAAGTGTCCCATTAATTAAGCTCGACTTACCGCTACCACTTACACCGGTTACACAAATTAAAAGCCCAAGTGGAAATCTTACATTTAGGTTTTTAAGATTATTACCTTTAGCCCCGAATAAAGTGATCTCCTTCCCAGACCCCGTTTTTCTTTTTGCAGGTATCTCTATATTTTTTTCTTCCCGTAAATATTCTGCTGTTAGCGTGTCTTCGTTTTTAAATTCTTCCGGATCTCCTTTTCCGACCAACTTTCCTCCGTGTATTCCCGCACCTGGTCCAAGATCAATGATATAATCAGCATGATGCATCATTTCCTTATCGTGCTCAACTACCAGAACAGTGTTACCGCTATCACGCAGATCTTTTAAGGCCTCAATTAATTTATTATTATCGCGTTGATGTAAACCGATTGAAGGTTCATCAAGAATATAAGTGATTCCAACAAGTTGTGATCCGATCTGTGTTGCCAGCCTGATGCGCTGTGATTCACCTCCGCTTAATGTTCTCGTGGGCCTGTCGAGTGACAAATAATCCAGCCCTACATTTTTTATAAATCCAATTCTTGCCCTGATCTCTTTTAACAGATCTTTTGCAATAATTTTTTGCCGTGGCGATAATCTTTCATCTACATCATTGAACCAAAGCTGGAGATCTTTAATATCCATTTGCGATAATTCAGCAATGTTTTTTTCATCCACTTTAAAATACAGCGCTTCCTTTTTCAGTCTTGTTCCATTGCATTCATCACAAGTTGCTTTTTCCATAAAATCTTCCGCCCACCGGCGCATGTTTTCGGAAATGGAATCTGAAAAACATCGTTTAATTAATTTGGTTAACCCGCCGAATTCAAGCGTATACCATCGTTCGGTATCTCCCATAAACAAGGTTTCATCATCAGGAAGATCGGCATCGCTTTCACTGCCAAACAAAATTGCATTCAACCCCTTTTTAGGAATATCCTTAATTGGCGTCGACATGGTGAATTTATATTTTGTAGAAATAGATTTTATCTGCTTAAACAAAATATTGTCTCTGTATTCTCCGAGGGCGATAATTCCCCCGTTATTAATTGTTTTATTTTTATCGGGCATGAGTGCGTCGAGACTCACTTCATAAACAACACCAAGTCCTTTGCATTTCGGACAGGCTCCATAGGGTGAATTAAATGAAAAAGTATTTGGCGACGGTTCTTCATAGCTGATGCCTGAAACAAGACACATTAATTTTTTAGAATAATTAAATACAGTATTTGAATCGGCATCCATTACCATTATAAAATTCTTTCCAGATTTTAATGCCTGCGCTACAGATTGTTTTATCCTTACAATATCATCTTCATCCACTTTAAATCTGTCGATCACAATTTCTATATCGTGGATCTTATAGCGATCGACCTGCATTTTTGGTAAAAGGTCTTTTATCTCACCATCAATACGCACTTTCAAATATCCCTGCTTGCGGATCTGCTCGAATAATTCGCGGTAATGTCCTTTTCTTCCACGAACTACAGGTGCAAGAAGAACAATTCTTTTTCCCTTGAATTTTTTTACAATATTCTGAACGATCTGTTCTTCTGTGAAGCGCACCATTTTATCCCCGGTTACATAACTATAAGCGTCGGATGCCCTGGCAAATAGCAGTCGCATAAAATCATATATTTCCGTAACGGTTCCAACGGTGGACCTTGGATTTTTATTTGTTGTTTTTTGCTCAATGGATATAACCGGCGACAAACCAGTAATATTATCGACATCGGGTCGCTCAATGGTTCCGAGAAACTGACGGGCATATGCAGAAAAACTTTCCATATAACGCCGTTGTCCTTCAGCATAAATAGTATCGAATGCGAGTGAACTTTTACCGCTGCCACTTACTCCGGTAATAACAACGAGGCTGTTTCGAGGGATGGAAACATTTATATTTTTGAGATTATGCACCCTCGCACCTTCCACCTCCAAATACAGCATGTTCTTTTCAGATATCTCCGGCAGTTCTGCATTAATTTTTATCTTTTCGTTAACGTTCTTCACCTATTCTTCTAAAAAAATTTGGCGCAAAGTTAGGCCTTTTTACCGAGGAAAAACGCAAATGAAAAATCTTTGAGATCTGCAAGGATAAAGATCCGGAGCATTCACTTTTGACGCTTTGGCAACTCAATATGTCTTGTGGTGCTAATAGAATCGAGGGTAACTTGTTCTAATTAATTACAGCAATACATTTTAGTTCAATAGCAATGGGAGTTGGCAATGCAGTTATACCAACAGTTGTGCGGCATGGTTGATTATCTTTAAAATACTCCGCATAGATCTTATTGTAAGTGGCAAAATCACGCTGCATATTGGTGAGAAAAACTGTTACGTCTACCAGGTCTTCCCATTTAGCGCCTGAAGCTTCCAATACAGTTTTTACATTAATAAAAACAGCATGGCATTGTGCTTCAAAATCGAAGCCGGTGAAATTACCATTTTTGTCGATTTCAGTACCTGGAATTTTATTCGTGCCTGCTTCTCTTGGACCTATGCCTGATAAAAACAATAAATTTCCAACAACCCGAGCATGCGGGTATAAACCAACGGGTTCAGGAGCCTTGTCAGAATGAATGATATTTTCGCTCATGCATCAAAGTTAATCTTCAAAACCCAATTTATGATTCCTATGACCATAAACGCTTTGAGCAGTATAATTTTTTTTAGCTCTGAATCGTTATTGTTTTTTAAGAAGTTATGGAATCTCTTTCCATTTCGAATCTATCATAAACCTAAAACCAATATTTATGAAAGTTTTGACTACTCTGCTTCTTACATGGACGATCTTTCTTTTTACCAATTGCGACAACACATCACCAGATCCGGATCCTGCTATTTCTCATTCAACCACACTTGAAAAGGTTATCATTCCTGAACCTGACGACACAATTTCAGACCCAACAACGGAACCAACAGTTACATTAAACGGCAGTAAAAAAACCCGAACTGATTTCGAGCGGGAACTCGAAAAAAAAATTGACAAAGAGATCGAGCGGCAGCTTGCAATTGATCCCGATCTCCCTTCACTTTCAAAAGCTGCAGAGGCCTACAACAAATTGACGGTAAAATTATTCACCAGCCTTTCAGACGAAACCGGGGGTGAAACATTTATGGTCGACAATTCAAAATATGTTGTGAATGCAATTGCGGAAATAATTAAAACTTATATGACCAGTGAATCTGATCTTGTTTTTCTTATCGATAAAACAGGAAGCATGTCGGATGATATTGGAGAAATAAAAAAAAGTATCAATACCATTATCGACCAGGTAAAGCCTTATAAAAATACAAGGATCGGATTTGCATTTTATGGCGATGCAAATGCGGATAAAACATTATGGTACAATTTTGTAAATCTGGACAGTGATTTTGAAAAAGCAAAGACCACAGTAAACAATATTGCAACAGTTGGTGGTGGTGATACAAAGGAAAGTGTGAATGATGGAATTGTAACTACAATTAATAAAATGAATTGGGGGGAAGGGAGAAGGAGAATGATATTATTGATCGGTGACGCCCCAAGTCACGAACCGCCAATGTCGAAATATTCATTGAATGATGTGCTTGCGCTGGCAAAGGACCAGGATGTAATAATGAATTTTTATCCTGTTGTAATTGGATTTTCAGGAAAAGTGGACGGCGTATTAAAGGCAAAAGAAGTAATGGTTGATGAGAAAGATTTTATTTTATCGGTCGCCCCAAACCCTGCAACAAATTATACCCTGGTAAAAGCAAATGAAATATCAGATTATATTGCCGAGGTTTTTGATATCAACGGAAAACTGATGAGCAAAAAAAACTTCCACGATAATAATTGTTCAATAATGACCAATGAATTACCGACAGGCGTTTATGTTATAAGGCTGGTAAACAATGCCGATAAATCGGTGGATACGCAGAAGTTTGTTGTGAGAAGATGAAAGAATTGCGGTTTGCGGATTGCAAATTGCGAAATGAGGGATAAGGCTTGAATTGTACATTCCTTATTCCTCATTCCTTACTTACTTCCTACTTCTTACTTCTTACTTCTTACTTCCTACTTCTTATTTAACTCTTAATTTCTGTCCCGGCTTCAATATTTTTTTCGAAGAGATACCATTGAGCTTACACAATTTTGAAACCGTTGTTTTATTACGTGAAGCGATTTTTCCCAATGTATCACCTTTCTTAACAGTATAATATTTTTTCGCTCCTACAGCAGAAGTTGCGGTAGTTGTTGTGGGTTTAAAATATTCTTTTTTCAAATAAAAAACCTCGTTATTAAGATCTGAATTTTTAAAATCAACTATATAATTTGGATTTATAGCTGCGCCGCGATATCTGAGTTCATAATGCAGGTGAGGGCCGGTACTTCTTCCGGTGCTTCCACCTAAGCCAATTTTTTCTCCCGCAAAAACGGTATCACCTTCCATTACAAGAATTTTCGATAAGTGCCCATAATAAGTTTCTAAACCATTAAAATGTTTTACTACCACCAGGTTGCCATATCCTGAAACCACATCAGCCCGTCTTACAATTCCATCGAATGATGAAACCACATCATCACCGGTTTCCAGATCAAGATCAATTCCTGAATGAAAGCGACTATGCCTCCATCCAAAATCAGAATTTATTTTACTTGCCTTGAGTGGAAATGCATAACAATTACTCCACGGACTTACAAGAAAAACCTGGATGCTGTCTACCATTTTTGCCGGGTCAAATATTTCTCCCGCATTTAATTCGTTTGCGGTAAATAATTCATCATAAATTTCAAAATCCTCAGCATCTTCAGGAGTTGAAAAATCCAATCCCCCGATGTTTTCATTATCAGGATTTTCACCAAGCCTGATATTTTCGCCAAGAATTGATAATTCATCACTGATTGGAACCTGGTGAATTCCGGCGATCACTTCCTGTTTTCGTCCTTTAATGTCCGGCACAACCTGGTTTTTTAATCTTTCATTAACAGCTGGTGTAGAATTATCCAGATAAAAATCCTCGATGAACTGAGGTTCATTATCATAGCTTGCAATTGTTGAATTATCTTTTTGTATTGACGAGGTATAAATTGAACATGAACTCATCAGTACATAAAGAGAAATCCCTGCTGCTAAAATTGTGTGTGGGGTGAGTTTAAGTTTTTTTAAAATCACTTCTTCAGTTTTAAATTTTAATACAAATATTTTTTGGTTCTGTAAAAAATCGAAGGGCTTCCCAGCCTCCTTCACGACCAACACCTGAACTCTTCATGCCACCGAAAGGTGTTCTCAGATCACGCTCCAGCCAGCAATTGATCCAAACGATACCACTCTCTATCCGTTCTGCAATTTGATGCGCACGGGTTAAATGGTTGGTCCAGACAACTGACGCCAATCCGTAATCATTATTGTTTGCCAAACTTACAGCTTCATCATCGCTGGAAAAAGGTTGGATACTCACAACTGGCCCGAATATTTCCTCCTGATTTGTCCTGCATTCTGGACTTAATCCTTCAATTACCGTAGGTTCAATAAACCAGCCTTTGCTAAATGGATCTTCTAACTTCAATGCCTTGCCTCCGCATAAAATTTTTCCTCCCTCTTCTTTGGCTAATTCGATATAGGATAAGATCTTTTGATAATGCGCTTCAGAAACTACAGCGCCGATATTTGTTTCCGCTAATCGCGGATCGCCCACTTTTAAATTCTTAACCTTTTCGGTAAAATCATTTTTAAATTTTTCGTAGATATTTTGTTCAACATATATCCTGCTTCCACATAAACAAATTTGTCCCTGGTTGGTAAATGAACTGCGAACTGTTGTTTCCAACATTTCATCATAATCGCAATCGGCAAATATTATTACAGGGTTTTTTCCGCCAAGTTCGAGTGATAATTTTTTGAACATTGGTGCAGCAATAGAAGCAATTTCTTTTCCTGCCCTCGTGCTGCCGGTAAATGATAGTCCTTTTATCGACCTGTTTCTTACTATTGCAGCGCCGGTTTTGGGCCCTGTGCCATGAACAAT
This sequence comes from Chitinophagales bacterium, assembly GCA_044448625.1. Taxonomy (GTDB): domain Bacteria; phylum Bacteroidota; class Bacteroidia; order Chitinophagales; family BACL12; genus UBA7236. Next base: position 7,631 of record JBIOHA010000097.1, read on the forward strand.
ATTTAAAACCCCGGGTGGCAATCCGGCTTCAATGCAAATTTTTGAAAGTAAAAAAGCGGTATATGGCGTAATTTCAGATGGCTTGCCAATAACACAGTTTCCTGCAGCAAGGGCAGGAGCAATTTTCCATGTAAATAAATAGAGGGGGAGATTCCACGGGGAGATACAACCAACTAAACCAATTGGCTGGCGCAATGTATAGTTTATGAATTTCCCTTTTTGATTATGGCTTTCTGAAGCGAATTGTAAAACCGAGGAAGCAAAGAATTCGAAATTATCCCTTGCCCGGGTAATATCCATTCTTCTCGCAAGCGACAATGGTTTACCTGAATCTAACGATTCGGCCGCTGCAAGTTCTTCAAACTGGTCGTTTATGAGGCTGGAAATCTTATAAAGTATCCGGCTGCGTACCGTGTTATCGGTGGTTGACCATTCATTGAAAGCATTTTGTGCTGCATGCACAGCTAACTCAACATCTTTTTCATCTGAATCGGGGAGTTTGGAATATACTTCTGCTGTTGCCGGATTGTAGTTATCCAGGTAATTACCGCTTACAGGCGGCTGAAGCTGTCCTCCAATATAGTTTGATAATATGAGCAAACCTTATCCGTAAATTATGGGAATTGATTAAGGCGACGAAGATAGCCAAGCCGTGCCAAAACTGGAAATTATCAGCGAAAATTGTTGAATTAAAGCTGAAACTGTAGAATCCCCGCCCCCAAAAAACTGTAGAAAGTGGGAATTTGCTAAAAACGCAGATCTAAACTCATCCATTTTACTCCCCTTCGACTCTTCTCCCTTCGACTCTTCGAATCTTCCAATCCGCTTATCTTTGCCCAAATTTTATTTTGATCATGAGTAATAATTTAAGTGAGCTGGAAATCATCAGGAGGGAAAGTTTAACTGCTTTGAGAAATTTGGGTATAGAGCCATATCCTGCTGAAAAATTTGAGATCAGTTTTTCCAGTAAAGAAATATTGGATGAATACCCGACAAATAATGAGAAGTTTGCGAATATCAGTTTTGCAGGGCGACTCATGGGGAAAAGAATTATGGGTAAAGCTGCATTTGCCGTTTTGCAGGATAATGTCGGAAAAATTCAGATCTATGTAAAAGGGGAGGAGATATGCGATGGTGATGATAAAACTTTATATGAAGAAGTATTTAAAAAGCATTTTGACATCGGTGATATTCTTGGTGTAAAAGGATATGTTTTTACAACAAAAACCGGAGAAACAACGATTCACGTTAAGGAGATAAAATTATTAAGCAAAAGTTTACGCCCGCTACCAATCGTTAAAACCGATGCCGAAGGAAATATATTTGATGCGTTTTCTGATCCTGAGCTGAGATATCGCCAGCGCTATGTTGATCTTATTGTAAACCCGCATGTAAAAGAAGTTTTTTTAAAGCGCACGAAAATGGTGAATACCATGCGCAATTTTTTAACCGACAAAGGCTATGTAGAAGTGGAAACACCAATTCTGCAACCCTTATAC
>JBIOHA010000098.1:0-9082 GCA_044448625.1 Chitinophagales bacterium
ATTCTGTAGAGCAATATGTTCAAAATGTTGTTGATGAATCCAAAAGAAAAGATAGTTTACTACTGATTGAAATTATGACCGATGTTACAAAAATAAAACCCAAAATGTTTGGCACATCCATCATTGCCTTTAGTAAATACCATTATAAATATGAAAGTGGTCATGAAGGCGATTCATGCCTTGTAGGGTTTTCGCCGAGGAAACAAAATTTTTCCATTTACCTCGCACCCTATTTTGCCGAAAAGACAGAGGAAATTAAAAAGCTGGGGAAATATAAACTTGGAAAAGGTTGCCTGTACATCAACAAATTATCAGATGTAGACATGGATGTACTTAAAACACTAATAGAAAAATCTGTCGCTTATATTAAAAAACAATATCCTGATACATAATCAGTGGTATTGTAATCCCACCTGAATAAAAATTTACCTTATTTTTACTGCGTGTCGCTGCCCGTAAAACCCACTTATAAAGAGGCGCTTAAATTCTGGTTTAAACTGGGTTGGATCAGCTTTGGCGGACCAGCCGGTCAAATTGCAATCCTTCATGAATTTATTGTGGAGAAAAAAAAATGGATCAGTGAAAAGAAATTTTTGCATGCACTGAATTATTGTATGCTACTACCAGGGCCTGAAGCGCAACAACTCGCAACCTATACAGGCTGGCTGTTGCATGGTACCAGAGGTGGGTTAACTGCAGGGATATTATTTATACTTCCGTCAATTTTCATATTATTGGGGCTGAGCATTGTTTATGTGGAATACGGAAACCTTCCGTGGATTTATGCACTTTTTGAAGGACTAAAACCTGCAGTGGTGGCCATTGTAATTGTAGCGATGATCAAAATTGCCAAACGGTCGCTAGCCACACCATTGCATGTTGCTATTGCATTATTGAGCTTTATTGCTATCTTCTTTTTCGATATCCCTTTTCCGGTAATTATATTGACAACATTATTAATTGCCTTTATTTTAAGATTCGCTACGCCAAAAATATTTAACTCCCGCCAATCAAATAGCCAAAAAAACGACGACGAATCCGGATATTATTTAACCACTACTTCTGTAATTCCAGGTACAGGTTTTAAATTATCCAGATTCATGAGCCAGATAGCCATATTTATTTTTCTATGGTCGATACCCATGATCCTGTTTTATTCATTTTCTTCCGATTTTAATTTCTGGAAGAACCTGAGTTTATTTTTTACGCAGGCAGCTTTTGTTACCTTTGGCGGGGCTTACGCTGTGCTTCCATACGTTGCACAAAAAGCGGTGGAAAGTTTTCATTGGCTCAGCAGTTTGCAAATGATCGACGGATTGGCATTGGGAGAATCAACCCCAGGTCCCCTCATTATGGTTTTGGCATTTGTTGGCTTCATGGGCGGATACAATTATTTTGGCTCTAGTCTCATGACGGGAACAATAGGTTTGCTCACAACAACTTATTTCACCTTTTTACCATGCTTTCTTTTCATATTTGCTGGTGCCCCGCTTATAGAAAAAACACAACAGAATAATTCGGTAAAAACCATTTTGAGTTTTGTTACCGCAGCAGTTACCGGCGTAGTTTTGAACCTTACCTTATATTTCGGCGAAGCGGTAATTTTTGCAAAAAATCATGCAAGGTTTTCCGACATTGATTTTAATGAACTTAACTATATCAACCTGGGATGGATAATAATTTCATTTGTCGCACTTTACCGTTTCAAAATTGATATGATGATCTGGATCGGAATAAGTGCGTTGTTTGGGTTGATAAATTACTTAGTCTAATGAATAATATTCCTATTTTTATTCCACGATTTACAATATGCGATTTTTTTATTTCATTCTGCTGGCCGGCTTGGCATTTATAGCGATCTTTTATTTCGATAAAGGTTTTGGCGGCTTGCCACCAATTGGTAAACTAACTGACCCCGTACACGGCTTTATGGCAAATGCTGAGTCGAAAAATAATTTTGAGTCATTTCAGGTTTCAACGGGCCGCCAAAAAGTGAAAGGCAATGTTTATTTCGATGAAAGGTTGGTGCCGCATATTTATGCTGACAACAACAGGTCGCTTTATTTTCTTCAGGGTTATATTACGGCAAAATACAGGTTGTGGCAAATGGATATTCAGACAAGAGCCGCCGCCGGCAGGTTAAGTGAAGTATTCGGGGCGAAATTTATTAATTACGATATCGAACAACGCAGAAAAGGGATGGTGTACGCTGCAGAAAAATCGCTGGATAAAATGAAAGCCGATAAGGAAATAACCGAATGTGTTGAAGCTTATACCGATGGCGTTAATGAATTTATTTCACCAACAACCGACGATCATGAAATTAATCTTTCCTATGCATCCTACCCTATCGAATTTAAACTGCTCAATTATAAACCGGAAAAATGGACTGCATTAAAAACTGCTCTGCTCCTCACTTATATGAGCAATACATTAACCGGTTTTGACGATGATCTCGAATATTCTAACCTGCTTAAATTATTAGGAGAAGAAGATTTTAATTTATTATATCCTGATCGCCCGGCAGGAATTGACCCTATCATTCCCTCCGAAAAAAAATATGATTTTATTCCAATTGCACCGGATACGAATAAATTGGTCAATACAGAAAATTATTACGAAAAGGTGATTGATATTTTTGGCAAACCGGATAAAAATGAATTAGGAAGTAATAACTGGGCCGTGTCGCCTCAAAAAACAAAGAATGGCCATCCTATTTTATGCAACGATCCTCACCTGGCATTAAATCTTCCTTCACTCTGGTTTGAGATACAATTAACAGCGCCCGGAATAAATTGTTATGGCGCATCATTGCCCGGATCACCTGCAATAATTATTGGATTTAACGACAGCATCGCCTGGGGTGTAACCAACGGGCAAATTGATGTTCGCGACTGGTATACCGTCGAATTCAGTGATGATTCAAAAATGCAATATAAATATGGGGATGGTTGGAAACAAACAACGAAGAGAATTGAGAAAATAAAAGTCAAGGGTGGTGATGAGGTTACCGATACTGTTCTTTATACACACTATGGTCCTCTGGTTTATCATGGAGACGAAAAAAATCTGGAAGGAGAAACAAATCCCGAAATTATTCAGCGTGCAAACTTGGTGATGCGTTGGGCAGCGCTCGATCCGGGCCAGGAACTAAAAACATTTTATTTGTTGAACCGTGGAGAAAATTATAACGATTACCGCGAGGCCTTATCTTATTATAGTTGCCCGGCACAGAATTTTATTTTCAGTTGTGCAAATGGAGATATTGCAATAACACAAAGGGGGAAAGTCCCTGTAAAATATAAAGGTGAAGGCAGAGGCGTATTAAATGGCTCGGATCCCAAAAATGATTATCAAACATATATTCCATTAGATCAAAATCCTACCATTAAAAATCCCCAACGCGGTTTTTGTTCATCTGCCAATCAGCATCCCACCGATTCCACCTATCCTTATTATTATACAAGCTACGACTTTGAATATTATCGAAATCGTGTGATCAATAATGAACTTTCCAAAATGGAAAATATTACTGTTGAGGATATGCAGCATCTTCAGCAAAACAATTTTAATATGATGGCAAGTGAAGTGCTGCCGAAAATGCTTAAAACAATTGAATATGCAAGAGGGGAAAAAATATTGGGTCCCGACAATTCAGATAAAGAAGATGCTTATGCCCAATTAAAAAGCTGGGATTTTTATAATAATACCGAATCGCATGCGGCTACATATTTCCAGATCTGGTGGGATACGCTGTATAATTTACTATGGGATGAAATGGTTGATGATGAAATTGCTTTGGTAAAGCCCAATAATTATAATACGGTTTGGGCAATTAATAATTTTGCTAACGATTATACATATTTTGATGTGGTATCAACCGAAAATACTGAAAAACTTTCGGCTGTTATTGTGCAGAGCTACAATGCCATGATCAGTATTTCAGATTCATTGATGAAAAAAGATCCTGAATTATTAAAGTGGTATCACCATAAAAATACGAGCATCATGCATATAAGTCAGATACCGGCTTTTAGCAGGATAGCCATTGAAAACGGAGGTTATAAAAACATTGTGAATGCAACCAGTCAAACCCATGGCCCAAGCTGGAGAATGATTGTGGAGTTGTCAACTCCGGTAAATGCTTATGGCGTTTATCCCGGTGGCCAATCCGGAAATCCGGGGAGTAAGTATTTTGATAATTTTATTGACGACTGGGCTGCAGGTAAATATTATAAACTGAATTTTTATCCATCTGAAGCAGAGGCAAAGAAGTCGAATCAATTCTCAATCGTATTTAAATGAAATTTATTTTAACTGTAGTAGTAGGAATTTTTATTTGTGCAACCGCACAAGTAGTAACACCCTGGTGGTGGATATTTGCCCCCGTAACATTTTTGATCTCGTTGCTTGTTAAATATAAAACCGGCCGGGCTAGTTTTTTTGGAGGACTGCTTATTGTTCTCATTAGCTGGTTATCAATTTTTATTATTAATGATATTCCAAACGATTCGCTGATGAGCACAAAAATGGCGCATGTGTTTGCCTTTAAAAACAATTACTTATTTTTTGCTGTTACCTCATTGGTCATGGGTATTATTGGCGGCATGGCTTCTTCTTCAGCTTATTTCCTTCGAAAAAAATAAAAGATAAAATGCAGCAGTTTGATATTGTTTTGTTGACAGAGGACAGATATTATGAACCTCCGGTTATTACAGATTATATTTCCAATATTTTGCTTGACGATAAAATGTTGACCGCTGAACTCGAAGCCCTTGGTTTAACCGTAACGAGAAAAAGCTGGAGCGATCCTGAATTCGACTGGGCATCAGCAAGGTTTGCCATCTTCAGAACAATATGGGATTATTTCAAACGCTACGATGAATTTAATAAATGGTTAAATATTGCAGAGGCGAATACCTCCTTTATTAATTCAATTGAATTGGTGAGATGGAATATTGACAAACATTATTTTATTGACCTGAACAATAAGGGAGTGCATACTGTTGAGACAATTTTTATTGAGAAGCATGATGATGTGTCGCTTGAAACAGTATTCAATCATCTGCAGAATGAACAGGCAATTTTAAAACCTGCAGTATCGGGTGCTGCATGGCATACGTATAAGATCAATAAAAATAATATTGCAGACCACGAAGCCATTTTTAAGCAATTAATTTCAGAAGAATGCATGCTGCTCCAGCCATTTCAAAATGAGATCATTGAAAAAGGAGAAGTTGCGATGATGGTAATGGGCGGCATATTTACTCACGCTGTTTTAAAAAAGGCAAAGCCCGGCGATTTTCGTGTGCAGGATGATTTTGGCGGCACCTTGCATGATTACACTCCAACTAAAGAAGAAATTGCATTTGCTGAAAAGGCAGTGCTTGCCTGCTCAACTTTACCACTTTATGCCAGGGTTGATATTATCAGAGACAATAATGACGAATTATCCGTTATGGAACTCGAGATCATAGAACCGGAATTATGGTTGAGGAGGTTTCCAGAAGCGGCAAAAATTCTTGCTGGCAAAATAAGAGAATATACCTCAACGTGAATTCCATTATTTGTTTTTAACACAAGTAACATGAGTTCAACATCCCAATTGTTAACAATAGTAATTTCTACTTCATACTTCATCCTTCCCACTTCATACTTCTTACCTCTTACTTCTTACTTCATTTTCCCCTACCTTTATAAAATGAAAAGACTGCTTTCCTCACTGATATTTATATTTTTTCTTACTATTCTAAACGCACAGGTCTCCTCCGATTACGCCGTTCTGGTTTCGGCATCCTATACCGAATCGCCCACCACCATCACATTACATTGGCCGCTATATGCAACAGCTACGGAATACAGCATCTATAAAAAAGAAAAAGAAACAACAAGCTGGGGGACTGCCATTGCAACATTAACCGGTGATGCGACATCATTTACCGATACCGATATTATTATTGATTCTGTTTATGAATACAAGATCAAAAGAACAAATGATGCAGGGATTAGCGGATTCGGCTATATTTTTTCAGGAATTAAAATTCATGCAGTTGATTATCGGGGTAAATGTTTGGTTGTTGTTGACACTACAATAACATCAACCATGGAAAATGAATTATACCGGTTGATGAAAGATATTTCGGGTGATGGCTGGAGTGTGAAAAGATTAAATGTTGCAAGAGATCAAACTGTTGAACATGTAAGAGAGTTAATTAACACAGAAGCAAATGCCGATGCTGAAATTCAATGTGTTTTTCTTTTTGGGAGAGTCCCTGTTATTTATTCCGGTAATTTATTTCCCGATGGTCATCCCGATCACCAGGGCGCATGGCCGGCAGATGCAATTTATGGAGATATCAATGGAAATTATACCGATGATTTTCAGGATGTGACAACAGCTACCCGTCCCGAGAACTGGAATATTCCCGGTGATGGAAAATACGATCAGTCCATTTTAAATTCTGATGTTGAGTTGGAGATCGGAAGAGTGGATCTTTTTAATTTGCCGACATTCACCGACAGCGAAGAAACATTATTAAAAAAATATTTGGACAAAGATCATAATTTCAGAAATGGTTTAATTGAGACAAATGAACTTGGATTAATTGATGATAATTTCGGTGCATTTGGCGGAGAAGCATTTGCTGCAAATGGCTGGAGGAATTTTGCTCCCATGTTTGGCGATGAAAATATTTTCGAGATGGACTATTTCACCACGATGTATAACGAAAATTATTTATGGAGCAACGCATGTGGCGGCGGATGGTACCAGGGTGCAGGTGGTGTGGGAAGCACTTTTGATTTCACTGTCGACACAGTGCAAACAATTTTTACAATGTTGTTCGGAAGTTATTTTGGCGACTGGGATGTAACCGATAATTTTTTGCGTGCACCGCTTGCTGCCGGATTAACTTTGACCAATTGCTGGGCAGGCAGACCCAATTGGCAATTTCATCATATGGCACTTGGTGAAAATATTGGTTATAGCACAAGGCTCACCCAAAATAATAATGCAACCTATCTGGCAAATATTTTTCCGCATTGGGTGCATATTGCATTAATGGGTGATCCAACTTTAAGAATGCATATCGTCAGGCCGGTAGAAAATGTTACCTGCTCAATCGCGACCGGATGGGAAAATGTTATCGCTATAGATTATACTGCCTCCACCGATCCAAATGTAATTGGATATTATGTTTACCGCAGTGATAGTGAATTTGGAAAATATATCCGCATCACCGATGAAATCATCAATTATTCTCCCTATGCCGACGAATCGCCGCTCAACGGATTAAATTATTATATGGTAAGAGCAGTTGCATTAAAAGAAACACCAAGTGGCAGTTATTATAATTTGAGCACAGGAGTTACTGATTCCATTTCTATAATATTAACCGGAACAAACGATCTGCATTCATTAACTTTCAAACTCCAACCCAACCCATCAAATAATTATTTCATCCTCTCCTCCCCTGTTGAATTAACCGGCGAAGAAATTTTCATATCAGATATCACGGGAAAACAAATTCAGAAAAATATTTGCACTTCATCTGAAACAAAAATTGATGTCTCAAAACTTGATAACGGGATTTATTTTGTTGGAATAAAGGGTGGTGTACAGAAATTAATTGTTGTTCATTGATAAATTGATTGCGCCATCAGGAGCTGGGTACACCCTTCGAATCTTCGGACCTTCTCCCTTCAAATCTTTGAATCTTCTCCCTTCGAATCTTTATTTAATCCTCTATCAAAATCCCCATCTTCCCCATTTGATAATCTCTTATCGCCTGCATGACTTCTGTCTGGCTTGTCATTACAAATGGACCGTAGGTTTCTACTTTTTCATTAATTGGTACACCGGCAAGCAATAGAAATTGCGTTTGCTGATGTGCATCGATTTTAATCTGGTCTCCGTCGTTTTTAAATTCGACAAGATTTAATCCCGGAACGGTTCCGTATTTATCAATATTTACCGAACCATTCAAAATATAAATCATCGCATTATATTTTTCTGGAATTTCAAATGTATGCGATGCGCCTGCATTAAATTCTGCTTTTAAAATAATAAGATCCAATTTAGTTTTGGCAGGTCCTTTTATTCTATTATAATTCCCTGCAACAACATCGATCTCTCCAATACCTGTTGCTGATTTTATTTTAGGAATATCTTTATTTTGCAAAGCCTGGTAATTTGGCTGATCCATTTTATGTGCCTGCGGTGTATTGATCCACAATTGGATGATCTCCTGTTCGCCACCTGTTTCTGCAAATTCTTTTGATGGCCGCTCGCTATGGATAATTCCCATTCCCGCATCCATCCATTGAACACCACCGGCTTTTACCACCTGCGAATTTCCCCTCGAATCACGATGATGAATATCACCTTTAAAAATAAAAGTAACGGGTGAAAAGCCTCTGTGTGGATGAGGCCCCACACCAAAATCGCCCGGCAGGTTACCAGGTTCCAAATTACCAATATGATGGTGCAACAATAAAAACGGGTCAATACGATCAGCATATGCTGAAGGCAATGGCTGACGAATGGGCATTCCTCCCATATCCACCATATCGGCAAAATGCAATGCTTTAATTGTTCTGTTTGTCATATTCAAATCAATTGATTTCGTTGACAGAAAGTTCTGTCGATAATTGAGTCCCGTCAGTGCTCCCAATTTGCTGATCTGCCAATCATCTACTCCTTGCTCGTCCTACTTGAGCATCCGCAAGAACTCTCAACATCTGCAAATCAGTTAATTTTGCGCCCGATGCAGGCCATTGGTTTTTATTTGTTGCTTCCGATCATCTATTTATTCTCCTTTCTCCCCTCTTTTGTCTTAAGGCAGGCAAGCAGTTTCACCTATTTGATACTCTATTACATTGTTGGCTACAGGAAAGAAGTGGTTTATCAGAACCTGAGAAATTCATTCCCTGATAAAAATGAAAAAGAAATTGACGCCATTGCAAAGAAATTCTACAAAATATTCACCGATACCATGTTCGAGACCATCAAGGCATTAACTGCCTCACATGCCTGGTTGATGAAACATTGTTCAATTAAAAATGTGGATGTTGTAGATGAGGC
>JBIOHA010000099.1:0-9077 GCA_044448625.1 Chitinophagales bacterium
ATCTAGTGGATCTTCTTAATAAAGTGATATGTTTCAAATTGTAGGGAATCACCGGTAAATGCAGTGTCTAAAGCCCCTCCCAGGGGTTTGGGGTTGGGGGTCAATAGAGATTAAGAATTTCTTCCGAACAGTTGTGGTGAGGACACCGGACCGATAAGGACCCGTCTCCCGAACAGTTATGAAGGTAGCTACTGCCACCGCACAAACCTTATCATCAGTTTTAACCTAAAGCCTCGTTCTCAAATTATCCTTAACACTATCATCCCACTCCTTTTTTAAAATACTGAGAATAATATTATCTCTTTTCGTTCCATCGTAATTTAGAACAACTTCCCTTAAAACACCTTCAACAGTACATCCAATACTTTTCATTGCGGCAATACTTTTCTGGTTATTGTTATTTGCTTCGAAGGCTACACGGTTCATCTTCATTTTTTCAAAAGCAAATTCCAACAATAAATATTTGCAGTTTTTGTTGAGGCCGGTACCCTGGAAATCTTTTCCATACCAGGTATAACCTATCTTCAACGCCGCATTATTTATTTGAATATCATAAAATCTTGTGCTTCCGGCATATTTCCCCTTCCTCTTATCAAAAACAATGAAGGGATAATCTTTTTGTTGTACCCGGCCATCAATGGCTTTTTCAATATATATTTTGAAATTCTTTTCACCCGCGATCGCATCAATTGAATATTTCCAGAGCTCAGGTTCGGTTATGGCAAAAGAGATGAGGTTATCCAGATCTGATAATTTCAATGGCCGCAGCAGCACGGCATCATTCTCCAATTCATACTCGGTTTCAAAATCAAAAATCATATTGTGTTTGATAATTTATTTCACCCGGTCAATTCAGCTACTTTCTTAATTTTGCACCCTTTAGGCAGTTGAATGAAACAAGCAATAACAAACATAGCAAAAAAGGTACTTCCCAACAACATAAGGGTTTTCCTGCGCAAAGTGAATTGGAAGATAAAGTATATTGCTCAGACATCCCTCAACAAATCAAATGGAATTGTTGTTGACCCAGTTAGCGATGATCAGTACAAACGGTTCATTCAAATAAAAAAAGAAAAAATATCGCCCGGCAATGGCGCAAAATCGCGGCAACGACTGGTTTGGCTATTCCTCGAAAATGAGACGGACATATTTCGGAATAAAATAAAATTGCTGCATGTGGCTCCTGAGTATAGCTATTTCAAAGAATTTAAAAAATTCCAGAATATCGAATATTTTCCCGGCGACAAAATGGAAAAAGGGTATAGCAATCAGCAGGGAATTCAGCAACTTGATCTCACAGGTATTCATTTTCAGGATAATTATTTTGATTATGTTTTATGCAACCATGTCTTAGAGCATATTCCCGACGACAAGAAAGCGATGAGTGAAATTTACCGGGTATTGATACCGGGAGGAAGGGCAATAATTACAATTCCCATCAATGAGAAGTTAGAGAAAACTTTAGAAGATCCTTCGATCAAAACTGCAAAGGACCGACAAAAATATTATGGCCAGTGGGACCATGTGCGATATTATGCGCCTGATGTTAAGGATAAACTTCAAAATGCAGGTTTTAAAGTAATTATGCATCGCTATGCTGAAAAATTCAGCAAGGAAGAATATTTGAAATTTGGCTTATGCGATGATATTATCATTGAAGCAATTAAATAAAAAGGCCGCCTGTTACAGCGGCCCGGGAAACGGTAATTAACTATTTATTTTGCTATGATCAATTTACTAAGGGAGGTTTCTTCACCATTACCCACCGCAATAAAATAAATTCCGGATGCTAATGAAGTGGTATTTATTTGTATCAGGTTATTTCCATCACCCAATTGTTTATTTATTACAGGCAATACGATTCTGCCGGTAATATCAACAATTGAAATTTCAGCTTCAAATTCTGATAACACATTTATATTGATGTTGAAAGATTCATCGGCCGGATTCGGAAATATGGTCAGGGCATTAATATTTTCCAAATTGGAAATTTCCACTGAAAGATCAAGTTGCTGGTTGATGCTATTCACATCCGCACATGTACCTATAGCTGTAAGCATAACCTCATAAAACCCAATTTCCGGATATGTATACGTTGGATTTGCTGCAGTGCTGGTATCATCTGTTGTTGACGGATCACCAAAGTCCCAGGTATATGAAACAGCATTTGAGGATGTATTATTAAATGTAACTGTAAGATCAGCATTTGAAGTTGTAAATGATGCTATGGCCGGTGCAATTGTTCCGGGTACTTCACCATAGTTTGTATTTTGTGGATCCCAATTTGCCCAGCATGAGGTCCAATTGAGTCCAGCAAATGCACCTCGGTATGAAACATTTTCAAAACCTGATAATTCAGGCGCAGCAAATGAAGCATCACTCAACAATGGTGAGCCGGCCATTGGTAAAAAATTTGGTGATGTTGCATTATAAGCATCGGTTAACATGACCTCAGAACTCAGGTTTAAAATTGAATTATTATACGATGGTGTAGTAAACCATGCATTCGCATCGAATGTACTTCCTACTGCAACTTCAAAATCATTATTATGTGCGGCGATGATGGTATTTTGAATTTTAAGCTCATTAGCTAAAGCACTCGCTTCGCATAAGGCTCCGTCGATCATAATACCACTTGGATAACCAATGATCACCGAATTAAAAATATCAGCAGACGAATTTCTGCGAATTTGAGCACCTCTTTTATAATTAATATTGATGATATCTCCTTCATTTTGAATTGGACCCACAACAGTAATATTGCTGAAAGTTGGATTTGTTTGTGGTGCATTTGTACTTCCAGTTGCATCATTATCGCTTTCAAAACCATTTGATCCGGAAACATCGGCAAAATTCGGATCGCGTTTTACGACGGCGAACTGAATATTTCCTGAAAATCCAAAATCAGAATCAAGATCATCATCCAACGTATTATGTGCAATTAAATATTTTGGATTTACTGTGCCGCCAAAAAACTCAAAAGCATCGTCACCGGAACGGCTCACCATAACATGATCAATAACAGTTCCGCTGCCTACACCACCGCATGTTAATCCGTTGATCTCATTATTTGGAAGGAAAGCAATTCCCGGATATTCAATCCTAACATATTTTAATATGCCGGAATTATCCAAAGGATCAATCCCTCCATAAACAGCATCTCCTTCAGGTGTATCAACACCTCCCTCAATTACAGAAGTACCGCCTGGAACATTAATAGGTGCATTTCCAAGTAGGATGAGGCCGCCCCAATCACCATAATTGCGTGTGCCCTCTGGTTGATTACTTGTAAAAACAATTGGCTGATCAGCGGTGCCGTTGGCAATAATTTTTGAATTCCTTGTAATAATTAAAGCGCCTTTCGAATCTTTATCACCGCGAATTATTGTTCCAGGCTCAATATTCAAGGTAGAATTATCTTCCACATAAACAAATCCGGTCAAAATATAAACGGTATCATTCACCAGGTTTCTGGTTACACCGGAAATTTCACCTGAAAGAACAGTAATTGGCAATTGTGCGTTTGTTGTTGTTGTGATTAAAAGTGAAATGAGAATTGTAAATGTTAGTTGCAGTTTTTTCATAATTAGTTGTTTTAAAATTTGTAATTAACTGATATTGATATTTTAGCACCTCCGTCGATGCTGCGAATAGTTTTGTCAAGGGTTTCGTTATACTTTCCATCATCGTCGATATCCTGGTAATAAATAGCATTTTTATTCAGCAGGTCGCTGATATTTAATTTAACCGTGCCTTTTGAATCAAGAAATGGTACTGATACCTGGGCGTCGAGGAGTGGGCGGGGATTTTCATAAATATCATCATAGGCTTCATTGCCATATTCAGAAATTCTTCTGCCGATCTGATTGAATAATGTTGTTACTGAAAGTCCTGACTTTGGATTGATATATGTCAATCCAAAATTCATGACATAATCCGACTGACCTTGTAATTGTCTTTCGCTGGTACCTGCCAACGCGGTATCAGCAATATGCAGTAGCGTATTTGACCTGATGATGGCAAGATTTGTATTAAATGTAAATTGCTCAAGGAATTTGATCCCATGATTAATAAATCCCAGGTTTTTGCGCAATTCGAATTCTGCTCCATAAACTGTAGCTATAGAATCATTGATCGGTTTTAATTCGCGGATGCTTCCAAAATAAAACCGCTGCCCGATGGGGTTATAAAATTTTTTGTAGAACACACCACCTGAAATTACCTGGCCGGCACCATAAAAATATTCTGCCTTTAAATCGCCGTTGTAAATGTTTGTCGCAATTAAAAACGGATTACCTACTACAGAAGAGTTGGTTTCAATATCATAAAATCCAAATGGTGCCAGTTCTCTTAATTCAGGTCGTGCGATGGTTTTATATCCCGAAAAGCGGATATTGATTTTTTCACTTAATGAATAGGTAATATTTATTGATGGCAGAAGATCATAGGGCAAACCAACACTGTCGGTTTCAGTTGTATTCACATCAACATGCTCAGGTGTTGTTGATGCACCATATGCAAATGAATGTAATATTTGGGTGAAAAACTCTGCACGCACACCCCAAACGATTCTGACATTTTTACCAATTTTATTATCGAGCATGGCATATACTGCTTTATTGATTTGATTGGCAGTATAACTATCAGAAGGGTTGGTGATCTCATCAATATAAAATAATGAATCAGCGAAATTTTGCGGAGCAAGCAATTCGCCAACCGGGAGTACTACAATATCAAAATAATTGGGATTCATGTATATCTCATTCGAGGCAACAATTCCCATTTCACGTGCATCAAATACCCTGTCTTTAGTTAAATAGTATCCGCCGAAGCTGAAGCTTTGTTTAATATCATTTATCAGAAATGGAAAACTGAGATCGAGGTTCGCCGTATATGTTTTTTCTGTCATGAAGGAATAAAAAATGCCAAGGTTTTCCGGAGTGGGTAATGTTGTTGGTGTCATTTGATATACTGTGTCGCCTTCAAATGCAGGGTAAATATTTTTAAAATAGTTTACTGTTCTGAAATCGGGTTCATCACGCACCAACCTGTTTGACCCGATCCCCCATTTGATCCTTAGCTTTGATGCAGAAAGAAAATGATCGCCGCTTAATATGGTTGAAAAGAGTTGGTTGGAAGCGAAATAATAATATTCGTTGCGAACATCAACAGCTTTTCCATAATTAATACCGGTTCTGAGTGTAGTCATATCTGTTGCACTTATAGAATATGAATTTTTAAATGAAAATTTATTATTGTCGTTCAGTTTGAATGCGAGATTTAATAACCCTCCCCATAAAATATTGTTTTTATACTGCGTGTCGTCATAATCGTAAATAGGTGTGATCTCATTATCGTAATCTTTTTTTTCAGAATAATTTGTTACATAAGAGTTGTTATATGTGAGTGCCCCGATAAAACCAAATTCAGATTTTGATCCGATGGCTTTTACCCATCCTCCCGATAGCTGGTAGCTTTGATCAAGTGGGGTGGAAGAATGAAGTTCAGATCCCCAGGGAGCCAATGATTTACTTAATTCTGCTTTTTCTCCAGTTGTGAGATCGAGAAGATCGGCTCTTGTTGCAGGAAAATTGTTTGGCAACTGCCGTGTTCCGTCATCAATTCCAAGCCAGTCTTTAGTTCCTCCTGTGTATGAATAATATTCTTTAAATGTAGAAACGGTATTGTATCCAGTTCCGGCAGTGAGTGAAATAAAATTATGGTCGGGAATATCACGTGTATTTAATAAAATTATTCCCCCGGCAAAATCACCCGGTAAATTGGGCTGGGCTGATTTATAAATAATTAAATTGTCGAGCATTGCTGATGGAATAAGATCAAATGCAAAAGTTTTTC
Source organism: Chitinophagales bacterium (assembly GCA_044448625.1). Classification (GTDB taxonomy): domain Bacteria; phylum Bacteroidota; class Bacteroidia; order Chitinophagales; family BACL12; genus UBA7236. Next base: position 5,857 of record JBIOHA010000099.1, read on the forward strand.
TGTCGGGTTCAGTGCTTGGCAATAAATTTCCGTTCACCAGGGCAAGATTATATCTGTCGCTTAAGCCACGGATGACAACAAATTTTCCATCCATTATTGTAGTGCCGCTCATCCGTTTTAAAACTTCCCCCGAATTTTTATCCGGTGTGCGTGAAATAATATCTCTCGACATCACCTCGGTTGGCCCAATTGTATTTTTCTGAAAAGTTAAAAGCGTATTAATGGATTCTTGTTTTGGCCGTACTTTGATCTCAACAATACTATCGCCAAATAAACTTTTTAATTCAGGAGATAATGTGATATCGAGGTTTGTTAATTCATTATTAACAACTTCTACCTGTTCTATTGTTTTTGTTTCGAAGGAAATATAGCTCACCTGTAAAGTATAGGTGCCTGCATTTAACCTGGAGAATTTAAATCTTCCATCAATGTCTGAACTTGTTCCTACTCCCTGCAGGCTGGTAATGAGTACTGTTGCCCCCACAAGTGTTTCTGAACTTTCGCCATCAATTACAATACCGGCAATGGTTCCGGTTTGTGCAGAGATGTTTCCGGATAGAATAACAAAACTGAATAAACAACTTAGTTTGAAGTTCTTTGACATGGTACCGTTTTATTGTACAAAGAACCCCTTTGAAGATTACCTAATAATTATGGAAATATTAGATAAATATCAATGCAGCGTAAATAAAAAGCCTCCCGGAATTAACCGGGAGACTCATGATTAAACTGCATTTAACCATTTATTTACTTACTACTAACTCTTTGGTAACTTTAATATTGTTTCCTTCAATATTAACGAGATAAATTCCTGATTCAAAATTGTCGATCTGCAGATCAATTGTTTCAAATCCATTTACGGTGATATTATTATTGGTGTAAACGATTTGCCCCATGATATTAGTGATAGTGAGGTTTATTTCTGCATTCGCCTCAATGATAATTTGAATGTTGTCAGCTGCAGGGTTTGGTGTGAGCTGTAATGTTGCTTCATCAGTAATTACGTTATTTTCCATTCTCAATGGCAATGTTATGAATGATTGCTTAGGTAAATATGCTGAAACACCTGCGCCACAATTTGATTGCACCCTGTAATCATAACTTTTATTGGCAACTAAACCAGTTATCGTTTTTGAAGTTGTGGTTATTCCACTGATTGTTGTCCAGAGCGCAACGGATGATCTTTTATATTGAAGATTATAATTTGTTACAGTACAGGTATTTGTCCATGAAATGGTGGCTGATGTTGAAGTAATTCCTGTAGCGGTTTCTGTTGTTGGAGCGCCGCATGCAACTGTAGATGATGTTTTTTTCGCCCATGCACTTTTTTCACCTGCAGTACATTTTGACCTTACCTGGAAATCATAACTTGTTGAACCTGCAAGACCGAGAAAAGTATATGTAGTTGCTAATCCAACGTTTACCGGGGTGGAATATGTTCCACCTGTGATCGCATATCTTACCTCGTAAGATTGCGCACCGTTAACCGGCGACCATGATAATTTTTCACTGCAATGTGTAACCTGAGAAATTGCCAATCCTATCGGTTTACCAATTATAAAATCAAACACGGTATAATTTCCTGTTGCAGTGCACGTGTTGCTTGTAACAGTTATTGAATAACTTCCTGCCGGTAAATTCGTTCTGTCCTGTGTTGTTACTCCATCATTCCATAAATAAGTATATGTTCCGGCTCCGCCTGATGGTGTGACATCAATTGACCCTGTTGCGGGACATATAGCATGATCAATAGAAGCAATTATTGATGGGAGATTATTTACTCCTGCAGTTGTATATGGTGTATTTTGACAATCAAAATTCACCCATGGCTCATCTGTCCAGTTATTTGAAGTTGAAAATGCACCGGTATATGTTGTAACGGTAAAAAATGGATCACTTAATGACCCGGAAAAATATGTGCCGATGGTGGTTGCTACAGAACCAGCAACTGGACGGGGATCAGGGTTGGTTAAATTAAATGCGTTGATCAAACCAACTGAAATATTATCAACAAATGCCTGGTTGCCATTGGAAGAAAAATATGTGCTGATATTAAATCCGCCGTCGCATGATGTGCACAGCAGATCGGTACCATTGCCGGAAATAATATTCTGCTTGTATTGAAGATTATCAGCTAATGCATTTAATGATGTAGATGCTCCTTCAATTTTGAGCCCCGCTTCCGGGTATCCCATAATTATGGAATTATATATTGAAGTTTGTGTATTTCTTCTCAGATGGCTTCCGCGTTTATAATTTACATTTATTGTTGTTGCGCCAGTAACTTTTGGACCTGCAATAGTGAAATTTGAAAATAATGCTTTGGTAATGGGGGTATTTCCCGATCCTGCCGCATCATTATCGCTTTCAAAACCGTTTGAACCTGAAATATCAGCAACATTCGGATCTCTTAATGAATAACCGAATTGCACTTTACCGGTATATCCGTTATCACTATCAAAGTCATCATCCAAACCGCGATATGCAATTAAATATTTTGCATTTACCTGTCCGCCAAACCATTCGTAAGAATCATCCCCTGAAAAAGCGATCATAATATGATTAATTGTTGTGCCGCTTCCAACACCGCCCATGGTCAACCCATTTATTTCATTATCCGGTAAAAATGGTATTCCTGGAAATTCAATTCTTACATAAGTTAATGTGCCGCTGTTATCTCCGGGAATTGCACCGCCATATTGAGCGTCGCCTTCGGGAGTATCAACACCACCTTCAATAACACCTGTTCCACCAGCAGTATTAATTGGTGCTTCGCCCAAAATTATTATTCCTCCCCAGTCGCCTGCAGCCCTTGAGCCAGCTGGCTGGTTTGATGTAAAAACGATTGGTTCGCAAGCTGTTCCTGCAGCCTGAATTGTTCCGGTTTTTGTGATGATCAAAGTTCCTTTGGACACTTTATCTCCTTTTATTAATGTGCCCGGTTCGATTGTTAATGTTGCTCCGTCTTCAACATAAACAAATCCGCTCAATAAATAAATGTTGTCCTTGGTCCATGTTGTGTTGGTTGTGATTTCACCGCTTACAGTAATTGGTGTTTGTGCATGCATTGTGATGAACCCCAGCACGAATGCAATACAACCGAGTAATAATTTTTTCATTGTTGATTACTTTTTTAGTTGATTGGTTATAAAATAATTTCGGCCAAAGGTATCGGCACAGTATTAAGGGGCTATTCAAAAAAAATTATAAAATGATAATTA
>JBIOHA010000100.1:0-9043 GCA_044448625.1 Chitinophagales bacterium
GTGGTGAATAAGGAATTTAATTCTGGAAATCGAACCAAACTCATTACTCATTACTCATTATTCATTTGACATTCGTCACTCGTGTTTCATCATTCGTCACTTTCAATGGTGAATGGTCAGTGGTGAATAAGGAATTTAATTCTGGAAATCGAACCAAACTCATTACTCATTACTCATTACTCATTACTCATTACTCATTATTCCTTCACCAAAGCAATTGTTTGTTCTGTTCCCGATAAAACATTTTGCACTTTTATATAATAAATTCCGGCGGGTTGATTACTGATATTTATTTGTAACCATGCATTAAATGATCTTTCGTTGTAAACAAGCTGTCCGCTGTAGTTAAATAGTTCAACAATATTTTCTCCGTCATTTAATTCAAGTTCAAATAATCCGTTGTTTGGATTCGGATAAATCTGAATATCCAATTCCATATCACCAATTCTTTCTCCATTTAAACAGAATCTCGTATCGGTTTCATCAGAGCTTTCAGTTGTGCTTGACGGGTCTGAAATCGTATAGATATGCGTTACAGAGGTAAGTGTTGCAGGATAATTAACGGTGGTTTTTGAAGAAACTACAATGGGTTCAGCGGTAGAACATCCACCCGGCAATGTTCCTGTAGAAGCCTTCACCAGCATAAATACCCCGTCGGTATTTCCTGTAAATCCATTATTGCTGTATCCCACCATTATAATGTTAGAACCTGATATCAGCAATTCATCCGTTTTGCCGGCTCTTAAATTCCCCTGAACATTATAAGAATTTGCCCACAAAACATTTCCCGCAGAATCCAGCTTCATTAAAAAAAGATCGCCGGTATAATCCGGAGCACCATCGTTTAATGTGCCTAATACATATAGCGCTGTTCCTTTACTTTTAATGGAACAGAAACTTCCGTCGTCGCTATAATTTGTGAAATTATAATATTTTGCCCAGTGGAGATCGCCATTCGTATTTGCTCTTACAATAAACAGGTCGTCATTTAAAAGAGAACCGGTTTCATCACCATGAATGGGCATATAAATGGAATTATTTGCATAACATAGATCAGTAGAATATAATCTTGCTGTTTCTGTGGTAATATTTTTCAGGTAAGCCTTATTGAAGATCTGAGCTCCTGTAAGAGAATATTTAGATAGAGTACCGCGCAACCTATTACTTCCTCCTCCTTCATAATTAAATCTGCTCGCTGTATAATATCCACCTGCCGCCCTAATCACACTATAATATGTTTCGGAGCTGTTGTTATAATTGAGATTGTTTAGCAAAGTAAAATTGCCTGTATTTCTATTTACCGAATATAGAATTGCCTCTTCGCCATTTGGGGCAACCAAAGATTGACCGCAGACAATATATGGGCCTCCGTCTTTTTTTTCAATCACTTTCAGGAAAACAGATCCATTGTTTTCAAAATATTTCAACCATTCAACCGTACCTGTTGCATAATCATATTTTAAAACAAAAGATTTGTATTGATAAACATCAGCGGTTACTCTCCAGCCGGCAATCACAATTTTCCCGTCAGAATCAACTATCATAGATGCCACGTTGGGCAACAGGGTTTCATCAATTATTGTAATTTGTTTGCTGGAGATCAGACTACCTCCGTTGTCGATTTCGCATAGGAGGAGATTATTGTTTTCCGCACCCGCAGCAATAAATCCGGTTCCCATTGGCTGGACGGCGTTTAAGGTAATATTTGCGTCAATTTCGCTGATCTGTGATATGAATTGTGCATTTAATAAGATCGCATAGCAACTCAAAAGAGCGAGGAAGGTAAGTTTTAATTTCATTTGGATAGTTATTTAGAATTAATAATAGGTGAAGTTACTCAATCGCCGGTTGAAATGCTTATTTTATTTTTAATGTTGGACCGATCGTAATGAGCCTGCCTGCATTCATCGCAAACGTTCCGGTTCGACACTCACCACTCATAAAATGAATAATCAATAATGGCCGCCCGGCTAACGCCAGTCGAACGTGAATAATGAGTTTGATTCTTGTCTCAACACTAAATTCCTTATTCCTTATTCCTCACTCACTACCTTCGAGCTGATCTCTTTAAACACTTCTTCAGATATAACAGAAGTTGAAATATTTTTTATGAGAGAAAGTATGGATGTTCGCGGACCTTTTTGCCAGTCGTCGCTCGCATAAAAATCGTCGAGTAATTTCCCCCGCTGCTCTAAGCTATCGAATGACCTTACCACGTAATAAATGTTTTTGTCGTGTATTGACGGTCCATGGGCAACTACATTTATACTCCATTTTTTTTGGAGTGGCGCTGAAAGTGTAAGGTATAGCTGATGAAATTTATCCCTGTCATCCTGCTTAATGGTCAGGATCATGATCTCTACTATTGACATTTTGCGAAAATACAAATATTGTGGAATAATTAATTTTTTAAAACGTGAGGAAGAAAATAATTTAAGAATTTGAGCATCCTATATTCGCTGACCCTCAGTTGAAGCAACCACCTGCTGCATCGCTCTGTATTGTTTGGGCGAACTTCCCGTTCTGTCCTTAAATATTTTATTAAAATGTGTTTGATTTTCGAAACCACAGGAAAGTGTTAGCTCTTCAATGGAGAGGGATGTATTTTGTAACAACTCCTCTGCAAGATCAAGCCGTTTACGAATTAACCATTTGGCGGGTGTATCGTTGAATGTTTTTTTGAATTCATTTTTAAATGCCTCAAGACCTCTATATGAAAGATTTGCAAAATCCGCAAGAGATAAATTAAAAGTATAGTTATTCAACATGATATATTCTACTGATGGAACTTCATTATGATTGAGGCTATTTAAAAAAGAGAGCAACCGGCTATTTTCTTTTTTTGCCAGGAGTGATAACACCAATTCTTTAAATTTGAGCTCCAGTATATGCTGGGGCGCAGGTGGCGATTGTGTAAGATACGAGTGCATTGATTCAAATAAAGATTTACCCGATTCACCTAAATCCAGTGGCAATAATTGATCAGTATCAGCTGCGGGCAAATACCCCATCGGTAAATTTCTTCTGTTGTCATTAATTATTCGTTTCAAAAATTCGTCGGGCATAAAAAATATCATCATCTCCCATTTGCTATCAGCTTCTTTTATGGAAATAGTAACGCCTTTTTTAATAAAGGCACAAGTTCCTGCTTCCAGTTGCCATGATTTATTGTTTCTGTTAAAATCACCTTTGCCACTCACAACATAAACAATTGCATTGTATTCCATGTAAGCACGTCCCTTGTTTCCCACCTGGGGAAAATCAATATACGTAAACAACATGTTTCTGCAATTCAATTGCTTAAAATCCTCAGGATTACTTTTTATTGATCTGTATAAATTGATCATTACTATAGGATAATATCATGTTCAAAGGACCGCTTCGATGCGGGGATTAACTTTTACGTTATGAGGATCTATATTTTCCCCGGGCGATCAAACCCGAATGCGTTTTTGGTTATCGACTTCTCCACCATTACTTCAACGAAATGTGTTTTTCCCTTCTCAAGAAAATTAAGGCCGGTGATTGTATCGATGAGATCAATAGCATTCGATTTACTATAAACTGTATTATTTATTCTGTTGGGCTCGATGCGGAATCCAAATTTGGTGATTTTTGAAAGATCGTTGATCCGCAAATAAAAACAGTCTATTTCTTTATTTTCATAACGATGCACAATTTTTATCTGCCCCTGCTCAACTTCGCTTCCAAAATAAAAACGGGTAATAAAATCTTCAACAGGATTTCCAATTTGATCGGTGACCCGAATGTTGAGCATTGAATAGGGCGGGTAAACACTATCCAGGGCAGATGTTGGCGATTTGCCATTTAATATTGTTAAAATGCTTTTGTATACATCATCATTTTTATCTTTTATCGCTGCCAGTATTCCGTGTCTTTCTCCGAAATGGCTTCTTTCAGGGAATATCATAACGGGGATGGTATCTATTTGTTTAATATCATCAGAATTAATTGTATCATTTAATTTTAATCTCGCTCCCTTCATATTCAGATTTGCGGCAGAAAAACGAACAGTATTATCAGAGCCACTTTCTTCAAAGCCAGGAATATTTACATGAAAATATCCATCCAGCGCTTCTAAAAATCCCGGAAAATCAATATCGTTTCTTACACCCTGCAAATGAAAAATTTTTAGTCCGGGAATTGACCGGTCCAATTGATGGTCGAGCCATTTCCAATTCAGGTTCCAGGTAAAATGAGAACCGAGCCCCAATGCAAATAATAATTTATTCCCCCAGTCCCAGGGCAACTTTTTTCCATAACCTGCAAGCAGCGAACCGTTATTTGCGGGTGCAGCCATGATAAAATTTTTAACCGGGCAGGTTTCAGCATTCCTATAAAAATCAGCCAGCCATTTTCTTACGATCAGGGCGCCAGTGCTATGCACTATAATATCAAAAGGCTGGGCAATTTTATTATCAGGATCATTGATTGAATGTTCCATAGCTATTGAAAAATCATCAATAGATAACTGATCATCACCTGAAATATATTTCCCAAGATGTTGCTCCACCACATTATATCCTTCACCTAATAATAACTCAGGCAATTTACCATAGTTGGTGTTATCACCCGACCAGCCATGAAGAAAAAGTACGTTCTGTTTAGGCATAACTGTTTTTCAGGATTTAAATGTATAAATTAATTTTCAACCCGCGGGAATTAATTGCGGGATTGTTGCTTTGACCGTTCATCGGCACTTGCTGTATATATTTTCCTGCGTGACCGGTTCATGCTGCCAAGAGGTTTGAAAAACAATTCGTCAACATTCCACGGGTTAAATAGCAGGCCATCCGCCAATTCTTTTTCGTTCTTGCTTTTTTGAGGGATGATCAATTCTGCAATTGTTTCAAAGCTCGAATCATCTCCCCATGACCTGGTAGCATCTTCAATGGGTGTAATTTCAGGATCTATGAACCGCTGTATCTCGAAATAATATCTTATATCGTTACTATTTAATTCTTCTTCCAATTTTTTTGCGAGATTGGATTCACCTTCTTTAATTTCCTCCTGTTCTCTTTTTTTAATTGCCGGCCTTAATCTGAATTTAACCGCAACCGGATTGCCTGATCTTATATTACCAATTGCAATCGGCGACCTGCTCCAAAATGTTTCAGTAGATAAACTTTCAACTTTTAAATTCATCTGCTGTTTCAAAGTTTTTGCAATATGCAATCCTGTTTTAAATCCAAGATGTTTGATAAGAAATGGAAGTGCGCCTACTAATCCTGCAATTTGATCTTCCAGCGGAAAGGTGTCGGGAATTTTACCTGCAATAATATCTTTTTCAACTCCGGCCCTGATGGTGATCATTGCTTCACGTGCATCTTTTGCATGATGCAGTTCAGCATTGGTCATCAGGAAATCATGATGGGTGTTGCCGGTTTCAATCCTTAAGGCAACACCACGAAGATCTGGTTTTGAATCATCATTGGTTAATTCGCCGCTTGCATTGGAAAAACGAATGATCGCATTATATTCTTTGCCGGGGATTAAAAAACCCACTTTCAGGTCTTCAGCCAATTGATCTGATATTTTAAATTTTGCATTTATGAATCCTGTTAATACCTGTGCATGGTTAGCCCGCTGGGCGATATTATTATTTTCTTCCTTATAGTGCCTTACAACTTCCCTGATCTGCTTAGCAATTTCATCAAAAAATAATTCTTCCTTTTCAGGACTGCCGTTTTCGGTACGACCCTGTTCATTGAGATATTGTTCTTGCCAAAGTGGGTTGGATATCATGAGTGTGTATTTTTATTAAATTCTTTTTATCCCCACCACCTTCAACTGCTCATCATCCACTTCACCCGGTGCATCCATCATCATATCTCTTCCATTGTTATTTTTTGGAAAAGGGATAACGTCTCTAATTGTTTCAGCGCCACACATGATCATTACCCAGCGGTCGAAACCAAATGCACAGCCGCCATGTGGAGGTGCACCATACTTAAATGCGTTTACCAGGAAACCGAAGCGCTTTTCTTTTTCTTCCTCACTAAATCCGAGGATCTTAAATATTTTTTCCTGCAGTTCTTTGTTATGCACTCTAATACTTCCGCTTAAAACTTCGTTGCCGTTCATTACAAGATCATAGCTTTGTGCACGCACACGCAGTGGATCAGTATCCATATATTGAAAATCGTCAGGATGAGGCGAACAAAAAGGATGATGCGCAAATATCGGTTCACCGGTAGTGTCGTCGGGTTCAAACAAAGGCATATCCACCACCCAGAAAACACTCCATGCATTTTTGTCGATCCAGTTTTGGCGTTTTGCCATTTCCAATCTCAAATCACCTAATACCTTTCTTGTTTTATTTATTTTATCTGCAACAATTAAAACAAGGTCACCTTTTTCAGCATTGCATTTTTTTCCTATTTCCATTAATTGTTCGGGAGAATAAAATTTATCGACGGAAGATTTAATGGTTCCATCCTGCGCAAACCTGATATAAATTAATCCTCCGGCACCACGCTGCGGCGCTTTTACAAATTCAGTAAGTTCATCAATTTGTTTGCGTGAATATTCGGCGCAGCCTTTTGCATTTATTCCGGCAATCAATCCTTTAGCTGCAATTACATTATTGAAAACAGAAAAATCTGTCCCGCCAACTACATCATTTAAATCTGAGATCTTACAATCAAACCGAAGATCAGGTTTATCGCTGCCATAATATTTTATTGCATCCAGATAAGGAAGGCGCATAAAATCGGGCAGTTCAAAATTTATTGTTTGTTTAAAAACATGCTTCACCATCCCTTCAAACATTTCCCATACATTTTCCTGGCGCACAAAACTCATTTCACAATCTATCTGTGTAAATTCCGGCTGACGGTCGCCGCGAAGATCTTCATCGCGAAAACATCTTGCGATCTGGTAATAGCGATCCATGCCACTTACCATTAATAATTGTTTTAATATCTGCGGACTTTGAGGCAACGCATAAAATAATCCCGGTTGCATTCTCGACGGGACCAAAAAATCTCTTGCACCTTCCGGAGTTGATTTAATTAAATTCGGAGTTTCGATCTCGCAAAAACCATTTTCATCTAAATACTCCCGCACTGCCTTCAGCATTTTCGCACGCATCATCAATCTTTTTTGCATTTGCGGACGACGCAGGTCGAGGTAGCGATATTTCATCCGCAATTCTTCGCCGCCATCAGTTTCATCATCCATTGTAAAAGGAGGTACTTCTGATGGATTTAAAATATTTAATTCATCAACGAGAATTTCAATTTCACCCGTTGGAATATTGGAGTTTTTACTTGAGCGTTCAATAACATTGCCCCTGGCCTGAATTACAAATTCACGCCCCAGTTTTTTTGCTTCGAGATATGCAGCATTGGCTTTTGCATTTTCATTATTGGTGGCGAACTTTAATTGTGTTATTCCATAGCGGTCGCGGAGGTCAACAAAAACTATCTCGCCCAGGTCTCTGACAATATTTACCCAACCGCTTAGGGTAACGGTTTTCCCCTGGTCGGCAATCCTCAATTCACCATTATGATGTGTTCTGTAAAACGTTGCGCTCTGCATGTATCAATTTTGAGCACCAAAGTTATTGATTGAAGGGCGTAAACGAAAAATTGACCGTATCTTTAACCGCATTAATTGTCAGAAATTCAGGTATTTGATGTTCGTGCTTTCAAATTCAACAGGCTATGGTGTGTGAAAACTGCGGTGGCGGGAGATTCAGGCCAACTCCTTTTTATTATTTCTGGAACAACAAAGAATTCGTCCTGAAAAAATGCCGGCAATGCGATCTCATCACCCTTGACCCGAAACCTGACGAAAGCGAACTGGGTTTATTATACTCTGATGATTATTTCCAAACCGGTGCTCACGGATTAAACAAGCAACAAAAAACCTATGAGGAGTTGCGTGATCAGCAATCAATGGATAATTATAAAACGACGATCCGGAATACTGTTCTAAAATATAATCCTCAAACAAAAGGAATATTTGAAATTGGTTTTGCCATGGGGCATATGCTGGCAGCGGCAAAAGAAATGGGATTGGAAGTTTCGGGAATCGAATTTTCTGAAACAGCAATGCAAAAAGCAAAAGATAAATTCGGCATTGATGTAAAGTCCGGCAATTTCGAAAATATCGATACTGCAGCTTTGGGAAAATATGATTGTGTTTTTGGCGGCGATGTGTTCGAACATTTTGTGCACCCGCGAAAAGTGGTGGACAATATGTACGACATGCTGAATGATGGCGGAGTTGCGATTGTAATAGTGCCATCCACATTTAATTTATTTTCGACCAAACTGGCAATAGTTTTTTATAAGATACTTGGAAAAAGAAAAAGATTTTATGATAACCCCTATCACCTCAGTGAATTTACGTCCGCCACAATAAAAAATATCTTCAAAAAAAGATTTGAAGAGGTGCGGGTAATTAATAATATCAAGAAGCCTTCACAATTAAATCTTAAAACAAGTGGGTTGGAATATAAATTAAAATATGCTGTTCACTTAATAAATTATCCTTTTACCAAAATATTTAACAGGAACGGGGATAGGCTTACGGTGATTGCAAGAAAAAATTCTTTGGGAAGCATTAAATAATTCACCAACCCACCGCCGCATCATCACCTCTTTTATCAGCCGCTCCCTCCAGTTTTCCGTTTTCGCATTTTAAAATTGCATCCACTCTTCCCATTGCTTCTTTTTTTGAGATCTTATATCCTTTGTTGGTTAACGCCTGAACTTTAGAGGCATCAAAATCATTTTCCACAACAATTTCGTCGGGCAGCCATTGGTGGTGAAACCGCGGTGCGTCAACACTTTCTTGCATTGTCATATTAAACTGGGTAACATTCAAAATATTCTGAAAAACAGAAGTGATAATTGTTGAACCGCCGGGGCTTCCTACTACCATGAATAAATTATTATCTTTTAAAACAATGGTGGGTGTCATACTGCTGAGCATCCTTTTATTTGGTGCAATTGCATTTGCATTGCCGCCTATCAATCCGTATAAATTTGGTTCTCCCGGCTTGGCACTGAAA
>JBIOHA010000101.1:0-9024 GCA_044448625.1 Chitinophagales bacterium
AAAGTACACCTTCCTCAGATCAATAATGGCATGTATGATTTGGTCATTAAAAATGAGAATGCTATCGTACATACTGAAAAGCTCATTATTATGCATTAACTTTTGTAAATAAAAATATTCCTTCGAAGGATTTTTTCCCATAAAATTTATTGTTGCTCCCAAAAAACGCCCTTGCTGCGAGATGGTGATATGAAAATTCTTCACCGAGAAAGGCTATTTTTTTTTGCGACGACACGTTTGTTCAGAATTGAATTGTAAAGGTAGGGGAATCAGTTGGCAGTGTCAGTCTCAGTCGCAGTCTGCAGAAATCCACTATAAAGTATCAGGTATAAAGTTTCAAGTATCTGATATCAAATCCCTTTCAAGGTTCCGGGTCAAGCCCGGAATGACGCTTCGAAGCAGGGAGCATCCAGAATCCAGTATCCAGCATCCATTTTTAGATCAACACATCTTTTTCAACCTTAGGTTCAACGTCTATCGGATTCCCTTCTTCATGATATTCTTTTTTTCCTTTCGAGAGAAAATATTTCATCATCGGTCCTGCCATCATAATCGTCACGAAGGTCATTATAACAAGTCCAACAAAAACCTGATCGGTTATAATTCCGGCATTTAATGCAATTAATCCCAGCACAATTTCCTGTGAGCCCCTGGCATTCATTCCAAAACCGATGGCTATCGCTTCGCTTTTGCTGAATTTTCCTAACCGTGCACCGATATATCCTCCCAGCATTTTTCCTAAAATGGAGATCAATAAAATAAATGCGATAATTCCCCAGTCAAAATTCTCAATGAAGTTTACGCGAAATCCTATCGAAACAAAAAAAAGCGGCGCAAAAATATAGGTTACGATATCGTGGAGCATGTCGCGGGTTTTATGACTGAACTGCATAGAATCACCCACTGCAATTCCCACTAAAAAAGCGCCGAAAATTGCGTGCAAACCGATCCATTCTGTAAATATTGCTCCCAGCAAACAAAACACAATGGCAACTGATAAAGTACCACCACCCCGCGATAAATATTTATTTGAAAAAATAAATGCATAGTGCAGCAATCGTTTTCCAATCGTCAAAACAAATGTTGTAAATCCTATTACCATGAACATTACCTGCCAGGCATCGAAGCCACCTTCCTGTTTTAAGTTTGCAACACTAACTACGAGAGAAAATAACATCCATCCAATAAAGTCGTCGATCATTGCGGCCGTCATCATCAGGTTGCCAAATTTATTTTTGATCATGTCGATGTCGATAAGGATCTTGGCTAAAACTGAAAGTGCGGTAATTGAAAGTGCCGTCCCCATAAATAGCGACGATGCCAGTTTATCTTCCATTCCCTGGGGAAATAAATGGTTGAAAAAATACCATGACCCGGCAAATCCTACAGCAAATGGAAATGCAATACCTGAAAGACTAATTGTAGCTGCGGCATTTGCTTTTTCCCTGATCGTTTTCAGATTGATCTCCATTCCGGCAACAAATAATAAAAGGAGGATACCTATCCTCGCCAATCCGTCGAATGCAATTCCCGCATTGGGACTCGCCTGAAAAAAGGAATGATAAAAATCGGGAGCAAGAATGCTGAGGCATGAAGGACCGAGCAAAATTCCGGCGGTGAGTTCACCCATCACCTGAGGTAGTTTAAGCTTGCGGAATAATTCTCCCAATAATCTCGCTGATAATAATAATACCGCAACTAATAATAAGAAGGGCAATACGTCAGCCGCTGGTAGTCTTGACATAGTTAATTTTAAATGGATTGATAAAATAATGGCGGCTAAAAATTGTAATAATGCTTTTTACCGCCACATAAACATATCTGAAATCTGGTAATGATATATTTATTGAAAGCAAAGGTAAATGATCGGGTTAAGGAATTCAAGCAGTATTTTTCATAGATTTGAGGATCATTAATTTATGATAGATAAAGATATTCGGATAGCAAGCACGCCACCAGGCAGTTTTTATTTAAGCGAGGCATCTTATACTGCAGCGAAGGAAAAAGTTTTTGCAAGATCATGGCAGATGATAGGAGATGAAAATGATTTTGCAGAAAATGCATATTTATACCCTGTAAAATTTATGGATGGCTGTTTAAATGAACCGTTGATATTAAGTAAAGATGCCGACGGTAATGCCAAATTAATGTCGAACGTTTGCACGCATCGCGGATTTATTTTAATAGAGGAAAAAATGCAGGCTTCAATTATTCGTTGTCGTTATCATGGCCGCTGTTTTAATCCTGATGGCAGTTTTAAAAGTATGCCTGAATTTGATGCTGCAGAAAATTTCCCAACTAAAATGGATGATCTTGCTTCGGTGCAATTGGAAAAATGGGGCAGTCTTTATTTTGCGTCGTTGTTTCCTGAAATATCATTGGAAAAATTGTTGGGAGGAATTACTGAGCGCCTCTGCTGGTTTCCGTTCAGCGATCTGAAATTAAAAAAGGAATTATCGAAAGATTATTTAATAAATGCCAACTGGGCTTTGTATTGTGATAATTATCTGGAAGGGTTTCATATTCCTTACGTGCATAAATCGCTGAACAAGGTAATAGATTATGGTAATTATGAAACGCATTTATTTGATTATTCCAATCTGCAATTAGGGATCGCAAAAGAGGATGACCTGATATTTGATATTCCCGATGGATCACCTGATCATGGAAAAAAGGTAGCGGCATATTATTATTGGGTGTTCCCGAATATGATGTTTAATTTTTATCCATGGGGGCTGTCATTAAATATCATCCGCCCCGAAGGAAAAGATAGGACCCGTGTTTCATTTATAACCTACGTTTCCGATGAATCAAAATACAACCTCGGTGCAGGCAGTGACCTCAACCGGGTGGAAATGGAAGACGAAGAAGTGGTGGAGAGCGTGTATAAAGGATTGCATTCGCGATTGTATTTCAGGGGGAGATATTCTCCGAAAATGGAGAGAGGGGTGCACCATTTCCATTTACTGATGCAGCAGTATTTGGACAGATAATATGGATATAAGATTATAAGGAAAGGAGTTTAGCATTCCCACATGCTCATATCCTTCCTACTTCTATTCTAAACCTTCGAATCTTCTCCTTTCAAATCTTCGAATCTTTTAACAAATACCTTCTCCAGAACATTTCTGACTTACCAAATTGAACCGATACTTTAAGCCGCCAAAAACTCGTTCTTGCTGAATCTTCTAAACCAAAAATTGTATTATGAGAATATCTCTATGCTCCTTAATACTTGTAATCCTCTGCGCCACATTACACACTTCCTGCTCACAAAAGCCAAAGATCAAAACTGAAACTGTTGTTAATGTACAGCCATTGAATTATACGCTGGCTTCTACAGAGGTGGAAGAAAATTTTCCTGTAGTTAATGTTTACAGTCGAAAGCAACCTCCCAGATCAATTAATAAAATATTGGAAAAATTTGCACCGGCAAAACAATCATTTGATATTGATCCGACAATTACATCCACCGTTACCTGTAAGAATGGGACCAAATTAAAATTCGATCCTTGTGTTTTTGTTTATTCGGATACTAAATTGCCGGTTAAGGAAAAGGTCAATATCACCGTAACAGAATATTTATCAGATGCCGATATTCTTTTTAAAGGATTGGCTACTACCAGCAATAAAGAATTAATTGAAACAGCCGGGATGATCTACATTGAGGCAAAAGCTGATGGCATGGATTGCGAAATTTCGGATGGGGAATATTATTCAATTGAAATTCCATCGGAAGAGGAGAAGGAAAATATGGAATTGTTTTATGGTGTTGAAACAGCAGAAGGGGTTAATTGGGAATCAGCCGGCAAAGGAAATTATAAAGGAAATTTTATGGGCAACGACAGGATAGATGATTACAATTACATGGATTTAATATGGAAGAAAAAAACGCCTACGCAATTTATGGGTGGCATAGGCCCGATGTATGATTATTTAAATAATATTTATGAATTCCCAGAAGATTTTAATAACGATCACCTCAAAGCAGTTGCCCATATTTATTTTACAGTTGACTTTAATGGAAAGGTATCGAAAGCATATACACCGGAAGAACATAGAACATATGCAGACTCGCAACTAATTGCTGCATTTCAAAATAGTCCTGCATGGGATATCAGCCTCACCGAAGGAAATTATAATAAAAAGATGATGGTGCCTGTAAAAATGAACTGGGTGCATGATCCTACGCTCATTCCTGCCAAATTAATTGCAGATACCAGGACAGCACCTGAACGCTTTTCTGCTTTTTATGAAGGTAACTCTTACTTAATGGTGAGTTCGAAATTAGGCTGGATAAATTGCGACAGGTTCAGGGATCCGGCCCAGGCTAAAACGGACCTGTTTGTGGTTCTCGATTCAACTTATGAGGCAACAGTTAAAATTGTATTTAATGATATCAGGTCGTTTCTGTGCGGGGCCAGATATACTGGTGGGTTTAATTTCAGTAACGTTCCGATAGGAGAATCCATTACTATAGTTGCGATACGCCTGAATAATGATGTTACCGAACTTGCAATGAAAACATGTACAGTATATGGCGATCCAATTGATGATCTCGAATTTAAACCCGTTGATAAAGCTGACATGGTACGTGAATTTGATAAATTGGCTAAGGCACCGGATGAAGAAGTAGCATTGAATTGAATTCGAAGTACCGAAATCCTTTCCTTCAAACTCTTTAAAAATAAACCCTCACATGACCGGTGAGGGTTTTTCATCAACGAAATTAGCGCTACACAAATTTCGTTAAAAGAGTTAAACGAAGAAAGCGGATCCAATCTTTGACAACTGTTTCCGCTTTCGCAATTTCATAAACCGTAGTTTTTGAAACTACCCCCGACATTCGAATCCGGATCTTGTTTTGCAACTCGATCTCGAAATTAAATCTCGCGATTCAATTCCTTAAAAAAGGCTCCTTTCGGATCTTTTCTGCTTCCCCTTGCGGTTCAGCTCGGATATTTTCGCCAGGTGAAACCAAAAGTATAATGGATAAATTAATTTCCAAATTTTTTACAGGTTTAATTCCGCACAATTTCTACACAGGGTTTATGAACATTTGGTGGAAAAGTCCGGGTCGCTCAACCCCTGAATTCATTGATTGTTTTTGTCAGAGTTTTCATGAACGAACATATTGTAAACAAATCACAGTTTTGCGGGGTTTAAATAAAAATCGCATGACCGGTATTAATTTTAAATTTTTCAAAAATCGACGATAGTAACTCCATCGCCGCCGGATTCGCGACTGGCAAATTCAAACTTTTGGACCCCGGGGTGCTTTTTTATTATTTTTTGTGAGATCTCCCGTATTGCACCTGTGCCTTTCCCATGGAGAATGCGCACCTGGAACACATTCCGCATCATCGCTTTATCGAGATAATTTTCGAGCTCTACCATGGCTTCTTCTTTTGATTTGCCGCGAAGATCGATCTCCAGTGGGAAATCATCATTTTCTATTTCGAGTTTAATAGTTTCCTTTTGAACAGGAGGCGCATCGGTGGAAGCAATTCCTATTAATTCATCGAGTGGCACAGTTGTTTTTATATTCCTGAAAATTACCGTCGCACGATTTTTATTTATCGATTCAAGCGTGCCGATCTCTGATCCAGAAACTAATTTCACCAAACCGCCAATTTTTATTTCACCTTTCTGGTACGTGGATGTGTCGCGGTTATGCATGATCTTTCTATCGCCAAAAGTTTTTTTCTTTTTCGATGAAATAAACTGCCTTAATTTTTCTTTTGTTTTTTCTATTGAAGCTTCATCACTCTCGGGATCTTTTTTCGTGTTGCGCAATTCATTGAGTAAAGTTTTAAATTCAATTTCCATCTTTCTTATTGAATCATCTTCTTTCTCCAGCTTTTTTAAATTATAGCGTTCTTGTTTTTCTTTTGCTTTCTCAAATTCAGTTTGAAGCAATTGTTCCTTTTTCTTCAAATCCTCTTCTTTTTTATTCACTTCTTTATCTCTCAGCCTGATATGTTCCTTTTCAATGCGCACATTTTTTAACAACTCCTCGAATCGGATATGTTCAATACCAATAAGTTTTTTTGCTTCCTCAATCAGGGTATCAGGAAGGTGTGACTTTTTTGCCAACTCGAAAGCATAGCTGCTTCCCGGTTTGCCGGCCTCCAGTTTATATAATGGTTTTAATTCCTTTTCATCATAAAGCATACTGCCGTTCATCACGCCAATGTTGTTGGCTGCAAAAGCTTTCAAATTCGCATAATGCGTGGTAACTACTCCGAAAACTTTTTTATCATTCAATATTTTAAGCGTTGCTTCTGCAATGGCCCCACCCATCACAGGATCTGTTCCCGTACCGAATTCATCTATAAGTATCAGCGTTTGTTTATCGCTATGTTGCAAAAAATAATTGATCTTCATTAACCTTGATGAATATGTCGACAGTTCATCTTCCAGCGACTGGGTGTCACCAATATCACAAAAAATATTGTTGAAGATGCCGATCCGCGAATTTTCGGCTGCGGGAATTAATAAACCACATTGGGTCATGAACTGGAGCAACCCTATCGTTTTCATGGCTACAGATTTACCTCCGGCATTAGGTCCGGAAATGATCAGTATCCTTTTATTCATATCCAATTCAATATCGAGCGGAACAACCGGCTTTTTCAGTTTTTTATTTAATTGAAACAATACAGGATGCGTGGCATGAAATAAGTAAATTACAGGCTGCTTATCCAGTATGGGCATTTGTGCATTTATTTCCAGTGCATATTTTGCTTTTGCTCTTGTAAAATCAATTATACTTAACAAGTGGAGATATCTTTCGAGGTGGAACCGGTATGGTGAAATAACAGCCGTTAGCTCCTTTAATATCCGGTAAATCTCCCGCTTCTCTTCCCGCTCAAGTTCAAATATTTCATTTTGGATATTCACCACTTCTTCGGGCTCAATGAATATTGTTTTGCCGGTATCGCTTTCATCATGTATGATGCCGCTCATTTTCCTTTTATACTCGCTTTGAATGCCAATTACCCTCCGGCCATTGCGCATACTTTCTTCCACATCGCTTAAATAACCCGCCTTTCTGTATTTTGCCAAAGCCGAATTAAATACTTTATCCAGGCTCCTGATATTATTGTCCTTCTCTTTTTTTATGCGTATCAATTCCGGCGAGGCATCAAACCTGATGTCGCCTTCATCATTGATTATTTTTTTTATCTCAGTAGGAATTACAGCAATATATTCTATATTTAAAATAACACTGTTCAGTGCAGGATATTTTTCATTATTTTGAGTAAAGAACCTGATTATGCTCCCGGTAAGCAATGCCGTTTTTTTTATTTCATGAAACTGCATTTCAGTCAAAACATAATTTTCTATACCAAGATGTTGGATCGTTTCTGTGAGATCGTATATTTTGTCGTGGGGAAAATTATCTTCAAACTGCAGGAGCAGGGTCATTTCCTTTGTTTGTTGGAGGATCTTTTTTATCTCTTCGTATTTATCCAGCGGTCTCACTTTTTGAACACGATCAGTGCCCAGCTTGCTATCACAGTGCTTATTCACTTCAGCAAGGATCTTATCAAATTCAATGGTTTGGGTTATATCGGGTGGAAATAATTGCAAGACAGTAATTTTTTAGCAAAGATAAATCGAGAAATGATGATAAGAATTTATCAGGTGATGATAAGCGTGGGTGCATAAAGCGCGAAATAAAAAATACGGAACTGTATGCCGGGGCATATTTCTCTATCCTCCTTAATTACTTGTTGCCTCACCGGCAATATTTTTTATCAGCGCATCAACCTTTTCATACATTTTTTTAAAGAACCTGGCTCGTTGCTTTTCAGCAGTGCCGCTTAACTGCAGTGATTTTTTACTGAGATTGTCCATCCACAATCGTGTTTCCCTGGCAAATGCAGCATTATGAGTAGATAAATTATTAAAAGTGTTATGCCCCAAAAAAACCTGCTCCTTGAAATTGGAATCGCTCGCCTCAATCAAAACACAATTGTTGCCGATCATAACTTCCGAATTAAACAATGTAAACTGGCCGCGTTTACTCGGGTGGTTTTTATAGCTGTTTTCGCAATCTGTTCGCAACTCATCCAGCATATACCTGATATCATTGATGACCAGTATCGCCTGGTCTTTGTTTTCAAAGAGATCCGATTCCCAGAAGAATTCAACCTGCTTTAAGGAACTGGTTAACGTTTCTTCTGTCCAGATCTCTACACTGTTAATTTGTGAATAGGCGACATATGCCTGTTTATTAATTGCAAGAATTTCATCAGAAACGATATCTCTGGTATATTTTTTCGCTTTAAAAAAATCGCTGTGCAGCACTGCTTTGGTCCAGTAGTAACTTTTGAAGGCAGAAAGATTTGGAAAATTAAAGTGCCTGAAAAGCGGTACATCCTCGGCAGCATAAATCACTCTTAATCCCTGAATTTGGGAGAGTTCAATTAAATAATCAGCAAACCATTTTAGGTATTTCTGAAAGTTGGTCGGCTCCTCAAACATAGGGTTGAAGTGAAAATTAACCTGCAATTCATCGAGGTTAAGCATGCCATCCACCGACACACCAAATTTTTTGGATATAATGGCAACCTCATCCAGAGAAAATGCACTCTGGCATCTCAACCTGCGGTATACACTGTCGGTCGACAAATTCAACACCATTGCCAATTCGTCAGCAAGACCAATGTTGGAAGCAATTATTGATTTTAACTGGGTTACAAACTTTTCCTGGAATTCAAATCCGCTGCTCATAAGCGCATAATAAACATGGTGTGGTAATTAAAAACTTGGGTATGAAAGGCTCCACCTAACAAATTAAAGGATAAATTATTGAAAAACATAACTTTAAAAAAATATGAATGGCGACATTTATATAGAAAAACTTACTCTTTGGAGTTGGTAATTTCGAGTATTGGTTGATCTAAATTGAATCACAGTTTTTCCTCAGTGGCAAATCTGGTACCTGTAAATTTGATAAAAAGCTCATTCGTCCTCCTGAAATTTTAATCGCCCATCAATCAATTTTACTTCGTT
>JBIOHA010000102.1:0-9022 GCA_044448625.1 Chitinophagales bacterium
ACAAACTTTAATCCAACAAAAAACTACGTGAGACCCTGAGGGTTTTAGATCGTAAACAGTAAATGAAACCAATTCCGCCAGGGTCCATCGGCATATTTATTTTTATTGGCGATGAGACCCCGGCGGGGCTCTTAGCTTTCCCCTACTCGCGAGCTCCCTCGGGGTCTTCAAGGCTAGAATATCGATTTATCAATTAAAATTAAATTTCAGCAAACAAACAAACTTTAATCCAACAAAAAACTACGTGAGACCCTGAGGGTTTTAGATCGTAAACAGTAAATGAAACCAATTCCGCCAGGGTCCATCGGCATATTTATTTTTTAATGGTGATGAGACCCCAGCGGGGCCCCAAACCCTACGAGCCCCCTCGGGGTCTTCACGGCTGAAATATCGTTTTATCAATTAAAATCAAATTAATTTAAAGGAGACCAGCTTTCATGCAAAAAAAATCAAGTGAGACCCAGAGGGTTTTTGGAATCGTCATCAGTTAATGAAAACCAATTCCTCCAGGGTCCATCGGCATATTTATTTTTATTGGCGATGAGACCCCGGCGGGGCTGAAACAGTAAATGAAAGCCAATTCCGCATTTTTTGATCAATTCGCATTCCGCATTTCGCCAATCTGCTAATCTGTAGTTTGTTGTTTCTCCCTGTACTCAAAAGTCGCCTCCAGCGCATCATAAAATTCATTGCCATATTTTCTTACCAATGCTGATTTCACAAATCGGAATATTGGCACTCCCAATTCTTTTCCGTTTTTGCACGCGGGTTTGCAAATATCCCAGCGTTCATAATTTAATGCCTCAAAATCGCCAACCTTTGAGATCCTGATCGGATATAAATGGCAGCTCACCGGTTTTTGCCATTTTATTTTTTTATCGATAAATGCTTTTTCAATGCCGCATAGTGCAATGCCATTTTCAAAATAGGTATATGCACAGGGGCCATTTTTCATTAACGGGGTTTTCAAAACGCCTTCTTCATTGGTAATATAATATCCCTGTTTTTCAATTGCCTTAATTCCTTCTTTGGTGAGATATTCTTTTACAGCGGGGTATACTTTCTTCAACATTTTCTTTTCACTTTCATCCACAAATGCACCCTCGTCACCTTCAACACAGCAGGCACCGTGACAAGCATTTAAATTGCATACAAATTCTTTATCGAGTATCTCCTCGCTGATTATTGTCTGCTGAATGATGATCATGGTGTAAAGTTAATGAAAATAGGTGATGAGGAGCACGGAGATTTTGAAGCACAGAGGGATACAAAGGAACACCGAGTAAATTTAAATCTCATTTTTTTTATAGCGTAAAGCGCACTAAAAGACTCTAAATCAATCATAAATCTCAAACTCATTATTGATTATTCATTTTTGAAGCACAGAGGGATAAAAAGGAACACAGAGTTAATTTAAATCTCTTTTTTTTATAGTGTAAAGCGCAGGAAAATGACTGTAAATCAATCACAAATCACAAACTCATTACTGATTACTCGTTTTTGAAGCACAGAAGGACACAAAGGAACACAGAGTTAATTTAAATCTTTCTTTTTGATATAAGAGTAAAATGGAGAGAAAAAAATTTAAATCAACCCTTAAACTCAAAATCATTACCGATCACTCATTTTTGTGATCGCATTAAAAATTCCGTTTCATCACATCAACTCAAGAATCACTTTCTTTGAAGAGAAACATTTTGGATCTGCTGGTAGATCAAGGGTACATGCTCAACGATTACATCACTCTTATCCAATCCAAATGCTTTTTCATCTTTCTGACTAAGTCTCTTGAGGAAAAAGTAACCATTCAGCAGAAGGCCTTCACGCAGTGTAAATTCATTTTCTACCGAAAGGAATTTTTCAATGACAACAAATTTAAAATCAGGCTCAAGATTGTATTTAGTTGATCCATCAGGTCGAATATGCAGGTTTAATTCTTTATTAGCAACGAGGTCCCTGACAATTTTTTTGAAAAACAATTCGCTCCTCGGCTGCACCCGGAAGCCGGCATTAATCGTAATCTTAATGATCTTATCATCCACGAGTTCGCTCACCTCATAATTCAGTGTATAGGGTTCATCGGTGCGGTGGATGTGCAGAAACCAGTAAACATCAGCTCGCTTGGGTTTTTTGGAAAATATTGATTTTATGATCTTTTCTTCCACCTGCTCTCTTGAATTAGCTTTTGTTAAATAGATCAGATGCGTGGCAAATTTTGGAATACTATCATCCAAGCTTAACTCATTAATTCTTCCAGAGTACATTCCTAATTCAACAAATTTCGTCAGTCGATTATTTATCTTCCTGGAATAAAACCAAACATACATGACCATGAAAATAAATAATTCAAAAAACAAGAACATCCATCGTTCCTTGATCTTTGCGATGTTGGCAATGAAAAATGAGCTTTCAATTAATGAGAAAATAATAAACAGCGCAAAAACAAAATATTTATTCCATTTTTTTCTGAAGATGAGAAAATAGGTAAGCAATATCGTTGTCATCATCATTGCAATAGTTATTGAAAAACCATATGCTGCTTCCATATGTGAAGAATTTTTAAAATAGAGAATCATTAAAATGCATCCTACCCATAAAATAACATTTACGCTGGGAATATATATCTGCCCCTTAAAATCGGATGGCTGGCGCACCCGCACCCGTGGCCAGAAATTAAGGCTCATCGCTTCGCTGATCAGGGTATAACTGCCGCTTATCAATGCCTGGGATGCAATTATTGTAGCGCATGTAGCAATAAGGATCCCGGAAATTAAAAACCAATGGGGGATCATTTCATAAAACGGGTTTCTACCATCGAGATGACTGCCATTGTTTGACATGAGCCATGCGGATTGTCCGAGATAATTTACAACGAGGCATATTTTAACGAAGCCCCATGTTAATCTGATATTTTTTCTGCCGCAATGACCGAGGTCAGAATAAAGTGCTTCAGCTCCTGTAGTACATAAAAATACCGCTCCCAGCAACCAAAATCCCTTTGGATAATCTGTGAGCAGTGCGATTGCATATTTCGGATTTAATGCGTTGAGTACATCCGGAAAAACAATTATTTGCGACAATCCGACAACGAAGAGCATGCAAAACCAAATCACCATAACGGGACCGAATGCTTTCCCCACAATTTGTGTCCCAAAGCGTTGAATAAAAAACAGCAGCGATAAAATAATTATTACGATTGGAATTGTTGGGATTCCGGGAATAACCATATCCAAACCTTCAATTGCTGAAGCTACAGAAATTGGTGGTGTAATAATTCCGTCAGCGAGTAGTGTTGTTGCTCCTAAAATTGCAGGTATTGCTAATTTTTTTCCGTATCGTTTTACCAACGCGTACAATGAAAAAATTCCCCCTTCGCCATTATTATCAGCCATCAGTGTAAGGAAAACATATTTTATTGTAGTTTGAAAAACAAGTGTCCAGAAAACACATGAAACGCCGCCATACACCAATGCTTCAGTGATCGTTCTATCGCCGATGATTGCTTTCATAACATATAGCGGACTCGTTCCTATATCGCCGTATATTATGCCAAGTGCTACTAACAAGGAGGCAATGGATATCCTCTTCGAAATTGAATGCTTCGAATTCATAGTAATTAAATTCTATTTATTTATATCTCTTTTGAAACAAAACGGTAACCTACTCCCGACTCGGTTACGATATATGTGGGTTTGTTTGGATCATCTTCAATTTTTTTTCTGAGCTGGGCAATAAATACTCTTAAATACTGACTTTGATTTGCATACCCCGGTCCCCATACTTCTTTTAACAAATACTGATGTGTTAATACTTTGCCTTCATTTTTAATAAATAAAGCGAATAAATTATACTCCGTTGTGGTGAGTTTGATCATTTCATTTCTTTTTTTTACTGTTCGTGCCCTGAGATCAATTACCAACTCATCACACATAATAACCGGTGAACTGTTTGAAGAAGTTTGCGTGCGTATCACCGATCTTATCCTTGCAAGTAATTCGCCGGTGCGAAATGGTTTAATTAAATAATCATTTGCTCCATTATCCAATGCATTTACAATATCCTCTTCATTTGATCTTGCTGATAAAATGATGATCGGCTTTTGGTACCATTCACGCAACTCCTTTAATACGGTATGGCCGCTTTTATCCGGCAACCCGATATCCAGCAAAATAAGATCTGGCGGATGGTTTGCTGCGATTATTATTCCTTCACCGGCTGTTGACGACTGACTTACACTATAGCCATTACTCTCCAGGGCAATCTCCAACAGCTTGCGTATCTGCGATTCATCATCAATAATTAATATTTCGCTTTTATTCATTTTTTAATGCATTGATAAATGATGTTTCCGAGGGTATCCGCATGGCGAATTTTGCACCACCGGATGAAATATTTTTTAATGTGATCTCACCTTTATGTGCTTCCACAAACCCTTTCACAATAGATAATCCCAAACCAGTGCCCCCCGGGCTCGTATTTTTAAGGCGATAAAATTTATCAAAAACATATTGCATTTCATCTACAGGAAATCCTTTGCCATTATCTGATATAATTAGGATCAATTCACTTGTCGTTTTATTTTTATGAATCGTTTCATTTCCCACTTCCAGAAATGTTCCCTCCATTGCAGTTGCAGATTTTGCCGATATCGTAATTTCCGTTTCCTGCGTATTATATGCAATTGCATTGTTCACGAGGTTGAATATGATCTGCTCAATCAGGCCGTAATCAAGTTTAAATAAAGGAAGCCCTTTTTCCAGATCAACATGGATGGTATTTCCTTTATTGCTAATTTCTGGATTATTCACTACGCCATATATCAACTCATTCATATCGCACCAATCTAATTTTGGTTTTAACACACCAGACTCCACACGGCTCATATTTAATAAATTTTCCACCTGATGATTTAATCTCAATGATGCGATAGATATTTCAGACAATAGCTCTGATTTATTTTGTTCCGATAATTGTCCATGGCTTTCCTTCAAGGTATCTGTTGCGCCAATGATAGTTGTGATTGGTGTTCTCAATTCATGCGATAATGAGTTGAGCAATGTATTGTATAACTTTATCGCTCTCTCCTTTTCTTCCTTTCTCTGCAACTGTTTTTCTGTTTTCCGTATCTGGTATGTTAGTGCTGCACTTATTAATGCAATGACAAAATACATGAGCAATAATAAAAGGTCCTCGCCCGATGCCACCCTCAGCTGAAACCGCGGTGGAATAAAAAAGTAATCCCAAATCAATGCAGATAAAATTGCTGCAGATAAAACGGGAAAAATATCAAACACCATTGCCAGCAACGATACTGTAACGAGTAATAATAATGCTGTTACCCTGTAACCAATAATGTCGGCAGAAATAAAATTAAGGGAAGCAACAATGATAACTGAAAGAATACTGATTATATATTCCCTGATAATTTTTTGCCCTTTGCTTCGATTTGAAAACATCGTTTTCACTTTCTAATACAAAGGTAGGGTTGGAAGCATAAATAAAGTATAAAGGTTTTAACGCTGGTATAAAGATTTTATAAAGAGTTTTTTGTGATTTTCTTATTTCCATTGATCATAAGAAATTCTCCGCCTTACCGCATCAACTCAAGAACCACGGCACTCATTGCCGGAACTGACACCTTCGAGACATTACTTAATTTTTCACCGGTAATAATATTTCCTGCTTTTGAAAATCCGTCGAGCCGCTCAGCATAATTTTTTGTGTCGAGGTCGACATGATTATCA
Source organism: Chitinophagales bacterium (assembly GCA_044448625.1). Classification (GTDB taxonomy): domain Bacteria; phylum Bacteroidota; class Bacteroidia; order Chitinophagales; family BACL12; genus UBA7236. The sequence continues at coordinate 5,745 of JBIOHA010000102.1, forward strand.
CTGGTATTCATGATCACCATAATGGTTTCTGAGTCGGTATACCGGAAATAAACATATATACCGTTGTATGGAACAAATTGCATGAGATTTCCCGATGTAATGGGTTTGGATGTTTTCCGGTAGTTGGCGAGTTTTTTAACGTATTCAAAATATTCTTTTTCTTTCCCAACAAGGTTATTGCTGTCAAATTTATTTATTGAATCACCGTTCCACCCACCTGGAAAGTCCTCTCTTACGCGACCATCGGGGTTGGTAAAATTTTTCATTAATATTTCATCCCCATAATACCATTGCGGAATTCCCCTTGTTGTTAAAATAAATGTGGTTGCCAGTTTCATCTTATTGATATCTTCTCCCGCAACAGAATAAAATCTGCTCAAATCATGATTGCCGAGGAACACCACATTTTTATTTGCATCGCCATATAAATAATCCTGGGTGAGTTTTAAATAAATACTGGCAACGCCATCTGTCCATCCAAATTTATCTTCCACCATATCATTTATGCTCCACAATAATTCGAAGTCCGTAACACCGGGAAGCAATGAATTATATCCTGTGTTTAAATTGTTGTTCCCATTAAAATATCCCTGAACGCCAACACCGTTCACCCAGGTTTCAGCGAACATGCCAAATCCGGGATACTCATAAAAAATAGCTTCAGCAGCATCACGCATAAAATCAAGGTCGTTATAGGTATAGGTGTCAATCCTGAAACCATCGACCTGTGCAAATTCGATCCACCATAAATAATTCTGAATTAAATATTTTGCAACAAACGGATTTTGCTGATTGAGGTCGGGCATATGTTTATCGAACCATCCGTCCAACATTAATTTTTTATCATATTCAGCGCCATATGGATCGAGCAATGACGGTGTGCGATAATTTGTTTTGGTATAAGTTTCCCATTGATGTATCCAGTTGCTCATGGGGAGATCTTTTATTATCCAGTGCTGGCTCCCACAATGATTGGGAACAATATCCATCACCACTTTTAAATTCCGTTTGTGACTTTCTATTGCATATTTTTTATAGAGCTCATTATTTCCAAACCGTTCATCAACCTTATAATGATCTGTGGCAGCATAACCGTGATAGCTCCATTCCTCCTGGTTATTTTCCAATAACGGTGTGCACCAAATTGCCGTAACCCCAATACTTTTCACATAATCAAGGTGATTGATTATGCCCTGTATATCGCCACCATGTCGCGAGGTTAAACTTTTTCTTCCGTAATTTTTTTCCTTCAGGTTGCTTGCTATATCGTTGGTTGTATCGCCATTTGAAAAACGATCGGGCATAATGAGGTAAATGAAATCGGTAGAATTGAGGCCATAATCCATAATTCTTTTTTCTCTTTGCTTCAACTCAAACTCGTGGAAAAAATATGCTGCAGGTCCATGGAATTCAAGATTTACTTTTCCTGGTTTTGTCGTTTTATCAATGATAATATCAACAAAAATATAATTCGGATTTTCCACCTTTGAAACAGACAACACTGTAATTCCCGGATAATTTATTTTAAAGTCAAAAGCAGAAATGTTATCTCCATAGATCATTATTTGGAGGGAAGAATCCTGCATTCCGGTCCACCAGTTTGGGGGACAAATTTGTTTTACTTCCTGTGCACTTATTGAAGTGCCGATCAATATCAATATTCCAAAAAATAAATTTCTCATGCTTATGCGTAAATCAATGAAGTTCAAAATTAATCTATTGTCAGTTAAATATGACTTTGCAGGAAGTTAATTCTTCACAATCCGAAGAGTGGAAGTTTCACCATTCATATTAACTGATAAGAGATAAATTCCAACCGGAAGTTGAGTGGTATTCAATCTTATATTCTGACTGCCTTTTAATGCGGCGATGCTTTTGAACATCATAACTGCTCCTGTTGCGTCGACAATTGTTATCAAAGCGCTGCCATGCTCCGGTGCATTCAATATAATGCTGATAGTTTCGGTAAAAGGATTTGGAGATACCTGCAAGAATATATTTTCATGAAGCCAGTTTATGGAAACGATCTTAGAATATTCTACTCCACCATTAAAGTCAGATTGTTGTAACCGATAATAATTCATTCCTGCCAACGGATCATCGTCGTTGAAATGATAATTATTTATTTCTGTTGAAGATCCATTTCCTTCAACGCGGCCGATTGCATAAAATTGAATTCCATTATTGCTTTTTTCAATGGTGAAATGATCGTTATTTATTTCTGTGGAAGTTGACCATGATAGAGCAATATGATCAATATCAGGTTGGGCTTCAAATTGAATTAATGTAACAGGTAATGCAATGGTTAATTCATCAGCTCCAATTTCGGGTGCTGATGCACTTCGCGACTCATAGTCGTAATCGGAAGTGATGGCAGGCATGGGCTGACCTCCATTTTCCAATACGCAACCGGCGCAAAGTGGAATATGCACATCGTCAACTGAAGTAAAAAATGGAAATGGATCAACGGTTACTGAATTATTATCTGCAGGAATTACCAATGCCTGGAAGGATGCGAGTGTTGTATAAGCTGTGCCGTCATAAAAAATATTATTACCAGCACCCGGTATCCCGGCATAAATTGCGTTGTTGTTGCTGGCGGATAAATAATCGGTGAGTGCCATACCCGTATTTCTCTCGATAGCATTTGTTTTGCCGGTGCCTAAATGATTGCTGGTATTTGCAATGATATTATTCGACAGAGTGAGGTCCTGCGAATTAATATATAAAGCAGTGGAGCTAAAATTGGTTGCTGAACCCGTGGCACTTAAATAAATTGTATTATGGGACAATTCGCTGGTTGCTGAACCTATATTATTCAATACCTGCATGCCTTTTATCGACTGACAGGAAGAACCGGCGATGCAATCCAAATTCGAAATCATATTATTAAAAACATTGACATCCACCCCATATGGTAAAGTAAATCCGATTATTTGTGCACCAGAATAATGTGATGTTGAAATGATATTATAAACACGGTTATTAAAAACATTCTGTGCTCCTACTGTTCCGAAAAATCCTGTGAAATACGCTGTTTCAAACAGGTCGTTGGCGCAGGTGATATCGGAAATAATATTATTGTAAAACTCAAATGTTGCAACCGATGCCGTTGTAGTATAATAAGCACGGCTCACACCGAAATTATCGTCGATGGCATGGCAGTCGGAAATTAAATTATCGTGAATCACCAGGTTGGTTGTATAGGCTGATGACCCAATACAATATAATAATTGTCCGCTATAATTATTAGTGATGCTATTGTTGTAGATATTCGC
>JBIOHA010000103.1:0-8826 GCA_044448625.1 Chitinophagales bacterium
AATTTATTCAGCACCCATAAAACAACGAGAAATACAACAACTGTCCAGATAAATAACCCCGGATCAGGAGTAACTATATCAAAAGAACCTAGAAGAATATTCATTTGTTAATTTTTTAATTTTCTAGAATTGCAGATCAATTCGCAATTGAAAATCCGCAATTCGCAATTTCTTAATTAATTTCCGGCAACAACCAACCGTTGTCACCGGAAATATTTTTTTGATCATCCCTGTAAAAGGGCGATAACCACGGCGAAAAGGGCAACCCCTTCAACAAGTGCTGCTGCAATGATCATGTTGGTTCTGATATCTCCCAACATTTCAGGTTGACGAGCCATTGATTCCAATGCGCTACCACCGATACGACCAACGCCGATACCAGCTCCGATAGCCGCTAATCCTGCACCAATCGCTGCGATACCTTTAACACCGCCTTCTGCCGCCTGCATAATAGTTAATAAATCCATGTTACTGTTTTTTATGATTGATTAAAATAAATTAATGATGTGTTGTTTCAGGATGTGCATCGTGATGCTCCTCCTGAGCCAGTGAAATAAATAATGCGCTTAACATCGTAAAAATAAATGCCTGTAAAAATGCAACAAGCAATTCCAAAAAGCTCATAAAAATTGCGAATGGAATAGCTACAATGGAAGCACCTAATCCTGCTCCTAAACTTTCACCTGCCTTTCCAAAAATAAATATCAATCCCACCAAACTAATAATGATTATATGGCCCGCAGTGATATTCGCAAAAAGACGAATCATCAATGCAACGGGTTTGATAAATATTCCTAAAAATTCAATCGGGACCAAAATTACCTTCACCCAACCCGGAACTCCCGGTGGATTAAAAATATGTCCCCAATAATATTTATTGGAATGTAGTTGTGTAATTAAAAAAACCATAATTGCTAACGCCATCGTAACGGTAATATTTCCCGTTAGATTAGGATTGGAAATAAAAGGAATAAGTCCCAACAAATTTGAAAACCAGATAAAAAAGAAAACAGTGAGCATAAATGGAAGATACCTGTCGGTTTTTTTTCCGAGATTCGGTTTAACAACTTCATCACGCACAAAAATTATCAATGGCTCCATCAAACTTTGCAAACCTTTAGGTGCAGTGCCTTCTCTTTGCTTATATGATTTCGCCACCGAAGTAAATACAAGTATTAAAATGAGAGAAACCAATAATAATGTGGCGACATTTTTTGTAATGGAAAGGTCGAGTAAAAATTTACCGTCTTCATGGTGGATCTTACCGCTTTCGTCATAATAAAAACCCTGGTATGTTGGTGGATAGAATTCAACTTCCCTGTTTTCTGTTATCACCGGTGATCCATGGTGATGATTACTCGTATCAATCGGTTGAATTGCATTTATTTCAGCATGCACAGGTCCATGATGAGCATCCGGCATTTTAGCGCTCGAAAAAATATGCACGCCATCGTGAATTACTATTATCGGTAAGGGAATGGCAAAATTCCCAACAATATGCCATTCATGAGCATCGGCAATATGATGCATAGCAAATTCCTTGGGATCATATTCTCCCTCACCCCCTGATGCAAAAAGATCAGAAAAACTGAAAACGGATAAAAATAAAACCGGGAAAAGAACCTTAAAAAATTGCTTCACAACTGATGTTTTAGTCTCACGAAAACCTGAATTCGGCATTCGGCCGCAAAGGTAAGGACAGGCATTCACAAATAAAAGGAACACCTGAATTTTTGGCCTATTATTTCACCATTGTTTACTTTTATCCTGTGGATTTGAAAGGTGCTTCACTCTCACTCCTTTTTTTAGGTTTCATGGCCTGCAAAAACTCAGTTGATATTCAGCCTGAGGTAGGCCCTGAGGTTAAGAAGGTTTCAGTTTCACCCCGGTCAATATCACCACTCGAAAAAACATTCATCGAAAACGGACTTTCAAATGTCGGGCTCGAAATTCCGGAAATTGACATCGACCTGAAATATTCTACCACCGATAATTTTCTGCATAAAGATGTTTATGGTGATCTCGACCAGGCCTATCTTCAACCCGATGTTTTAATCAAGCTAAAACAGGCTTACAATTACCTACAGAAAAAAGACAGCAGCCTCACTTTTGTGATCTACGATGCAAGTAGGCCGCTGAGCGTTCAAAAAAAAATGTGGAAGATATTAGAAATGCCGCTTGATGAGAAAGGAAAATATCTTTCCAATCCAGCCAGAGGTTCGGTTCATAATTATGGGGCAGCAGTTGATATCTCACTCATATATAAAAATGGACAGGCGCTTGACATGGGCACTCCTTTCGACTATTTCGGCGAACTTGCAGAACCACAACTGGAAAATAAGATGCTAAATGAGGGCAAGCTCACTACACAACAAATAAATAACAGGAAGATATTGCGTGAAGTGATGCAAAAATCCGGCTTCCGGCAAATGCCAACGGAATGGTGGCATTATAATTCCTGTTCCAGGGAACAGGCGAAAATGAAGTATAAGATTATTGAATGAGGAGGGAAGAATACGTGAGTGGTGAGTGGTGAGTGGTCAGTGGTGAGTGGTGAGTGGTGAATGAGGAATCTAAAACCTGCATGAAATTAAATTCGTGTTCAATATGCATTGCATGGGAAATTTAAAATTTAAATCCAGATCAAATTCAGAATCATTAAACCTCACCCATTATTTATTTTCAAGATTGTCTTTCGAAATCGCCGGGAAGGATACCCGTCTCTATGAACGTGATGCACTAACTGAAATAATTAATGCCAATTAAATTTTCCGATCAGGATATGCAGAGTCAAAATAAAGTGGTGGAAGTTTTCAAAACAAATGTCCAAAATGAGGATGATGCGAAGCGCCTGTTGCACGGCCTGGCCCAAAGGTTTCCGGATCTTAAAATCACTTTCGACCTCGACGACATCGACAGAATTATGCGTGTGGAAGGAACTGCGTTTTTAAATGAAAGTATTAGTGACCAGGTTTATAAAAGTGGTTTTGAGTGCAGCGTTTTGGAATAAATAAACAGGATCAGGAAGAATAAAAAATGTGTTAACAGGTACAAAATAAATTGATATGAAAAAAACAAAAATTATTTACTGGATAATTACCCTGCTCTTTGCAGCATACATGGTTTTTTCAGCCATTCCCGATGCCATGTCAACACAAAAAGCCATCGATTTTCTCACAGGTATGGGCTACCCTGAATATTTTATTCCCTTTATCGGGGTTGCAAAAATATTGGGTGTAATTGCGATCCTTATTCCTGGTTTTCCAAGAATAAAAGAATGGGCATATGCGGGATTAGCCTTTGATCTCATTGGCGCCACCTATTCGATAATTGCCCTGGGTCAACCATTCAGTTCATGGGTATTCATGTTGCCTCCAATCATTTTCTGTTTTACTTCTTATTTTTTATATCATAAATATCAAAAAGAAAAAGCATTAATAAGCCAATCAGTTTAATCATCAATTCTCAAATTATGTCAACTCCAATAATAATTGAAAGAACATTTAATGCGCCAGTCGCCAGTGTCTGGAAAGCAATAACCGATAAAAACGAAATGAAGCTATGGTATTTTGATCTAAAGGAATTCAAGCCTGAACCGGAGTTTGAATTTAGCTTCACTGGCGGTACCGAGGAGAACGAATATCTTCATTTATGTAAAGTAACAGAAGTCATTCCCAACAAAAAACTATCTTATAGCTGGCGTTACGATGGCTATGAGGGCATATCCTATGTTAGTTTTGAATTAATTCCCGACAGCGATAAAACAATTCTTAGGCTTACACATGCTGGTCTCGAAACATTTCCATCAAACAATAAAGATTTTGCAAAAGAGAATTTTATGGAAGGGTGGACGCAGATCATTGGCACTTCACTCAAAGAACACCTGGAAGGCAAACAAAATAGCTGACAAATTTCGTTGTTCAACTGATTGATCAATTTTATTTAATATTGCTGCACTGAATCAATTTCGGGGTTGTTCAATTTACTAAAATGAGTCAGCTACAGGATTATTTTGAGACAATGGAATTCGAAAATTATTTTATCCGCCTGGTGCACCAGAGCGACCTGCATGATTATTTTAACCTTATAGACAGAAACAGGAAAAGGCTTGAAACGTTTTTTGCAGGCACAGTTGCCCTTACTAAAAATATTGAAGCGACAAAGATTCACCTTGATGATATTATTTCCAAACAGACCATTGGCAATTTTTATTCATTTGTAGTGATTGAAAAGAATTCCGGAAACATTATCGGCTCGATACAGATCAAGAGCCTCGACTGGAATATTCCCAAGGGTGAGATCGGTTATTATATTGATGAAGCTTACGAAGGAAAAGGGATCACTACTAAAGCAGTGGCTAAAATAATTGAGTACGGATTCCAAAATCTCAAACTTGCGAAATTGTTTTTGAGGGCTAACAGTGAAAATAAAGGAAGTGTAAAAGTTGCCGAGAAAAATGGCTTTGAAGTGGAAGGCAAATTGCGCAAAGATTATAAAACAACCAGCGGTGTTTTAGTGGACCTTACTTATTATGGTTTGCTGAATCCTGAACTATAATTTATGAAAGAAGATAAGAACACGGAACGATTTCTTGCGCTATATGATGCTGCGGTAAATGCAAAGGCATTGGAACTTCGGAAATTAATTTTTAAAACGTTGCCCGATATCATTGAACAGGTTGATACCTCCGCTAAAATGATCGGTTATTGTTACGGACAGAAATATGCTGAACTCATTTGCATCATCATTCCATCAAAAAAAGGATTAAAGCTGGGTTTTAACCGCGGAGTGGAATTAGATGACCCGGACGGTTTGTTGGAAGGTGAGGGGAAAATTTCAAGGTATGTAGTAATTCATTCTGAGCAGAAAATTAATTCCGCAGGAATAAAGAAACTCCTTTTAAATGAGTTGAAACTTTATAAGTTGGTATTAAAATAAAATTTATTCTCCATGAATTGTTTCACAGGTTTTAATTTTACATGATGCAAGAGGTTACATGCAATTCAATAATTTAAAAGAATCAGATCTTTTACAGCTATCAGCATTTCAGCCTGAGGGCTGGCGGGACATCATACCGCAACTTCAATTTTATATAAATTCCTCCTATTGCTTTCCAATTAAATTATCAGAAGAAAAAACGATCGTGGCGATTGGCACTGCCGTTGTTCATAAACAAACAGCCTGGCTGGCGCATATTATCGTTCATCCTGACCGCAGGAAACAAGGTTTGGGAAATGCGATCACTAAATATCTGGTGGATATGCTGCATGCGAAAAAAGATATTGAAACCATTTATTTAATTGCAACAGAACTCGGCGCTCCGGTGTATGAAAAGGTAGGATTTGAAACAGAAAGCGAGTATATATGTTTTAAAGAAAGCTCTGTTGATTTTGATCAATTCACTTTACAAAATATTATTCCTTATGGTGAGAACTACATTGATCAGATCCGCGAATTGGACAAACTCACTTCAGGTGAGGACCGGTTTTTTCGCTTTCATGATTTTTTAAAAGATGGGTCAGTGTATTTTGATAAGAATAAAGTAGAAGGATTTTATCTACCTGGCTTTGGCGAAGGTTTAATAGTGGCAGATAATCCGGTTGCAGGAATTGAATTAATGAAGCTGAGACTGAAAACCAACGATATTGCAATTTTGCCCGGAGAAAATACAAAGGCAATTAAATTTTTATTTGACCACGATTTTTCAGAATTCAGAAGAGTGAAAAGAATGCGACTCGGTAAAAAAAGAAACTGGCTTCCGGAGAATTTATTTAACAGAATGGGTGGACAGATCGGGTAAGACAGTTGGCGGTGGGCAGCAGGCAGTCTCAGTCTCAGTCGCAGTCTCAGTCGCAGTCTCAGTCGCAGTGGCAGTGGCAGTGGCAGCATTAAGTATCCAGTATTTAACATCGGCTGCTTATCGGCTCCAATCCTCGTTCCTTGTTCAACAATCCGGATACTGGATACTAGATTCTGGATACTTAATACTTGATACCTGATACTTGATACTTGCTACTACTCCTCAACTAATTCTTTCAATCCCGCGAGCACCTTTTTCCAATTCTCCTCCGAATGATTTTTCATTTCCTCAGTTGGAATATTTTCCTGGGTAATTGTCAATATTGTTTTATTAAATCCGGCATAGAGATCATAGGTAATTGTTACATAATTTTCGGGTTTATCTTCAATACCTGACATGGAACTCCAATATGTGTACTTGATCAATTTTTGTGGTTCCAACTGGAGGATGGTACCCTTATCTTCATATTTTTTTCCTTCCCATTCACCGGTAAATGTTATCGGGCTGCCTTCTTTCCAATCGGTATGTGTGTCGGTACCAAAGAAATATTGTTTTATCAACTCCGGCTGCGTTAAATAATCCCATACTTTTGTAACCGGAGCATATATGGTCAAACTTACATTTGCGACGAATTCACTTTCCATCTCTTTATAATTTATTCAACTAAATGATTTGGAATTCTGTGCCAACATGCGGTAATCAATCTTATACAGGTAAAATGCACACTTTTATCTTTGCTAACTCATTGATTTGTTGCAAAATCCAGCAAATAAAAACTGAGTTGGGTAAATTTATTCTCACCTGAAAATAAAATAGGAAACATTATCATTTACTAATTTCATCTCCTCCCCTTCGGTGAAAGATTGGTTAATTTTACGCCAAAGCGCAGATCCACGATATGGTTTTCAGAGAGGCCTTGCTATCAGATATTCCGCAAATTCAAATTGTACGACATAGTGTAAAGGAAAATGTTTTATCAGATCCAGCCCTTGTTTCTGACGAAGACTGTGCTGAGTATATAACCATCCGCGGTAAAGGCTGGGTTTGCGAGATGAATGGAATCATAGCAGGATTTGCAATTGCAGATCTTAAAGAAAATAACATTTGGGCGCTTTTTCTCCGGCCTGAATTTGAAGGAAAAGGTATTGGAAGAAAACTGCACGATATAATGCTCACCTGGTATTTTGCACAGACAGAGAAAAAAATCTGGCTGGGAACTGCCCCTGCTACCAGAGCAGAAAAGTTTTATACTGCAGCGGGCTGGAAAAATAAAGGATTGCGTAAAAATGGTGAAGTATTATTTGAAATGGAGCATGCCGACTGGAAAAATATTATTGCCTCCCCAAATAAAATTTCAATATAGCTATCGAATATGAAAGAAACCGATATTGTTTGGGCCCGGTTGTTAAATCAACAATTAATAAATTCAAAATTAGCAGATCCGCAAGAGGTGGTAAGCCATTTGGTTGCCATACAGGCGCAGGAATATGAATTTGCAAAATGGGCAATCGCCCTGCGATGTCCCTCATTGTCGAACCAACAAATCGAGGCTGAATTCAATAAAGGAAATATTTTACGCACGCATCTCCTCCGACCAACCTGGCATTTTGTTGCACCGAAAGATATCAGGTGGTTATTGCAACTCACCGCACCGCAGGTCATTGCAGTTAGCAGATATATGCTCCGGCAATTAGAGCTCGATGATAAATTATTTAATCGCAGTAATAGAATAATCGAAAAAAATCTTGAGGGAAAACATTTAACACGTGCAGAATTAAGATCCATTCTCGAAAAAAATAAAATAATTGCAGAAGGACCCCGCCTGAGTTATATCTGCATGAAAGCCGAACTGGATGGAATTATTTGCAGCGGTGCGAGAAAGGGAAAACAATTTACTTATGCTTTGCTCGAAGAACGTGTGGCGCCCGCCAAGAAATTAAACAGAAAAGAAGCATTGTACGAATTGACGAATCGTTATTTTGCAAGTCGTGGTCCTGCAACTTTAAAAGATTTTTCTGTATGGTCCGGATTGAAAATGAAAGACGTGAGAGCAGGAACCGCCATGCTGGACAAAAAATTTGAACGCGAAATAATTGACAAACAGGAATTGATATTTATTCCCCAAAATATCGAAAAAAATAAAATGCCCGAGCTCACTTTCCTCCTCCCCGATTATGATGAATACGGAATGAGCTATAAAGGAACCAGTGCCAACTTCAATGTAAAAATTATTGACCCTGGTAAAAAAAGATCGTTCCCTACTTTTAATCATATCATAATAATTGACGGACAGGTTGCCGGAACATGGAAACAAACAAAGAAACCCGGATCAATAACGATTGACACCAATCCGTTTTTCACTCTGAATAAAACAAAAGATAAATTTTTAAATAAAGCTGTCGGTGATTATATTGCATTTATGCTCAACGAAGCTAAGAAAAAAAGAAAAGTAAAAACAAAATGACCTATCGATGCTGACAATCAACTTTGATCCATTTCCAATATTAACTACCGCTCAGTTAACACTCAGGAGAATGACCGATGATGATGCCGAAACCGTTTTCATCACCCGGTCCGATCCCGGATTGATGCGATATATCGCACGTGCACCGGCAAAATCGATAGATGAAGTTTACCCTTTCATCCGCAATATTGATAACCTGATTTCAAATAACGAAAGCATCATGTGGGCGCTGTCATTAAAATCGGACCTGAAATTTATCGGCATAATTTGTTTATGGAATATTCAAAAAGAAAATCACCGGGCAGAAATTGGATTTGTTTTGTTGAAGGAACACCATGGAACCGGTGTAATGCACGAAGCAGTTGGCGCCGTGCTCGATTATGGATTTCATACGATGAAGCTCCATTCAATTGCAGGAGAAGTGGATCCTGAAAACATCGCTTCCATAAAACTGATGGAAAAAAATAATTTTAGAAGAGAAGCCCTTTTTAAAGATCATTATTTTTATAATGGAAAATTTATGGACACAGCGATTTATTCGATTATTAACAATGAGTGATGA
>JBIOHA010000104.1:0-8821 GCA_044448625.1 Chitinophagales bacterium
CAAGCATTTACCGTTTTTATTATCCTTATAACGGTTTTCATTATTACTCGCATTGTTATTCACCATATTATTACGATCCGTTTTATAGTCCGTGGGGATGGAATATTTCTATAGGATATGGCAGTTGCTATCCATATGGATATTATAATCCATATTACGGATATTATGATCCATGGTATAATCCTTATTATGGATATGGTTACGGATATGGATATGGTTATGGTTACGGCGGATACTATAATGGTTATTACAATGGATATAACAATGGTTATTACGATGGTTATTACGGAAGTGGCTATGGTGGTTACAATGATTATGACGGCTACGGATATAACAATGGATATTATTACGGACCAAATAATTCAACCGGTTCAAATACAAATACAGGAAATACATCATCAGAGGTATTGGCAACAGTTTATGATAAAGCACATCCTGATGATGGTGGAATGGACCGCGGCGAATTATTGGTAGATAAAAATAATATTGATCCTATCATTTCAGATAATACCGTTTCAGGTGGATTAACGCAACATCATGTAATTACTGATGCAGCTTCAAATAAAGATCAGATCGCATCATTAAATAATTTAGAAAAATCTGATGTCGGAAGTAATCCTTCATCGATGATTAGCGGTGGTGAAATTAAAGAGGCGGGTTCTGTAAAGGTGATCAAGTACTATAAAGCAAATGATGAAGTTGCGGCACCTGCAAGTCAAAATGAAGAGTTGATCAAAAATGACCGTGGTGTTAGAGGTAATGAATATAATCCTTCAGTTATTATCTAGTCAAATACAAATGATAATATTTCCGGAGGCAATACCATTACCAAAGACAAACCCGGACAGCAGGTCATTAATTCAGGAAATAAATCACCTGGGCAACCTTCAAATAATAATTCAAACTACAATAATTATAATAAGAATTACGATCAACCTGCAAAAACGTACGAGCAGCCTGTAAAAACTTATGAGCAACCTTCAAAACCTCAGAAAAATACTTATGAGGCGCCGAAATCAAATAGTGGAAGTTTTGGTAACGGAGGTACTACTAAAAGCAGCGGAAGTTATTCAGGTGGTTCTTCCGGTGGAAGCAGACCTTCTTCAGGTGGCGGTGGTGGATCAACCACAAAAAAGAGGGGCGGAGGATAATTAAATCGTTCTATTAAATTAAATCAACAAGCCATGACAAAAATATTCACATTGGTTTTAGCTACTGCTTTGTCTTTAAATATTTATGCGCAGAGTGATGTAGATGCTTTAAGATATTCAATGCAGGATTTCGGTGGAACTGCCAGGTCGCTGGGATCAGGAAATGCCTACGGTGCACTAGGAGGAGATATGAGCTCATTGAGTATGAACCCTGCAGGTATTGGAATTTACCGCAGTTCAGAATTTGTAATTACACCCGGGCTTTTAAGTATCAACTCAGAAAGCGATTATTTAGGACAAACAAATTCTGATAACCGGTATAGTTTTAATATCAATAATTTCGGATTTGTATTTAACCATTTAAATACCGGTAAAGAAAATGCCACTGATGGATGGGTGAGCGGTTCATTTGGTATTGCATATAATAAACTCGCAAATTATAATAATTCGGTACTCTACTCCGGATTTAATGAACAAAGCTCTTTAATTGATTCTTATGTGGAATATTTAAATGCCGGTGGTGGAACAGATCCTTCAAATGTTTTTGATAAGGATCCCTTTGGAGCAGGACTTGCCTGGGAAACATATTTAATAAACCCAACCGGTTTTGATTCAATGCAATATTATAGTGTTATTCATGACGGCGATGTGCAGCAAACTAAATCGATAATTACAAAAGGCGGATTAAATGAAGTTGCGATATCGTTCGGTGGTAATTATGGCAACCGCTTATATGTAGGAGCTACCATTGGAATTCCGAATATCAGGTACAGCAATTCAACAATTTATTCTGAAGAGGATATAAATGATGAGCACAGCGATTTCAACGAATTTACTTTAAATGATTATTCCGAAACATATGGCGTAGGTATCAATGCAAAATTAGGGTTGATATATCGCATCAACGAATATATCAGGTTAGGCGCAGCGGTACATTCTCCAAGCTTATTCGGACTTACAGATAATTATTATTCTTCAATGAACAGCAGCCTTGATACATCAGGTAGCTTTTCCTTTGACTCGCCATTAGGTGAATACAGTTACGAATTAATAACCCCGTGGAGAGTTATAGGAAGTGCAGCTATTACTATTAAGGAGATCGGATTGATTAGTGCAGAATATGAATTTGTTGATTATAGCGAAGCGGGATTTAATTTCAACCGCTCACTCGACGCCGGTGATCTTTCATATGAAAACACAGTGAATAATAATATCGATCTGAAATATGGTGCAGCCTCAGTGATCCGGTTGGGTGGTGAATTAAAATACGATGTTTTCAGATTCAGGGCCGGATATATCATGAGCGGTACTCCATTTAACGATGGCATAGCGGCAAACGATGCTGATTTTGCAAAAAATACATATACAGCGGGAATCGGAATTAAAGAAAAATCTTATTTTATTGATCTTGCCTTCGCACATACCACATCTAAAGAATATGATATTCAATATATCTATGATGATGGAACTGGTGTTAACGACGGCGCAACAATTAATTCTTCCCTTAATAACTTTCTTTTAAGTTTTGGTTTTAGGTTTTAATGATTGTCAGTGAAGCAATGCCCTCCTGGTGGTTCGGGAGGGCTTTTTTTTTGAATTCGAAATGAAGAGAAATACGAAATGCTTTTGATCATATAAATCGAAAACAACTCATAAAAACTTTGCGAAACTTTGTGCCTTGGGGTCTTTGTGGCTATGGCTGTTTTCGAGCCTGCCGGCAGGCAGGTTTACGAGCACATCTCCGAAATGCGGAATTCGAAATGAACAAAAATGCGAAATCCAAATTCCAGCATCAGCCGCTCATCGGCTGTTCATTAGCACATTAGCACATTGCTTCATTAACTTTGCTCGATATATGCACCATAAAAATCTGCAGCAATTTATTAATGCACTTGAAGAGTCGGGAGAATTACTTCGGATCAAAGAATTTGTTAACCCGGAACTTGAAATTACTGAAATAGCTGACCGGTTCATTAAAAATAACGGCCCTGCATTATTATTTGAAAATACCGGAACACCGTTCCCGTTATTAATTAATTCGATGGGTTCATATAAGCGGATGTGCATAGCGTTAGGTGTTGGCAATCTGGACGATATCGGAAAAGATATTGAATCATTATTTAATAAATTTTCATCGCCCAAAAATAGTTTAATGGAAAAGGTGATGATGTTGCCGCAATTGGGTAAGGTGGCTTCATGGATGCCGAAAACAATTAAAGGAAAAGGCGAGTGTCAGCAAATAATTATGGATGATCCCGACATCACAAAACTTCCGGTAATGAAGTGCTGGCCTGCAGATGGGGGAAAATTTATTACACTTCCTGTTATTCATACAGTCGACCCTGAAACAAAGATCCGCAATGTGGGATTATACCGCATGCAGGTGTTTGGTCCAAAACTAACAGGAATGCACTGGCATAAACATAAAGTGAGCGCCGGACATTTTAATAAATACAAAAAATTAAATCAGCGAATGCCGGTTTCAGTTGCACTCGGTGGAGATCCGGTTTATACCTATTGTGCCTCTGCGCCATTGCCTCCAAATGTCGACGAATATTTACTTGCAGGGTTTATTCGAAAAAAGAAAGTGGAGTTGGTTAAATGCATTACCAACGATCTCTATGTTCCTTCAGATGCAGATTTTATAATTGAAGGTTATGTTGACCCCCAGGAAGATTTTATTCTTGAAGGCCCTTTTGGTGATCATACCGGTTATTATTCGTTGGCTGATTATTATCCTAAATTTCATATCACCTGCATCACCCATAAAAAAGATCCTGTTTATCCTTCCACCATTGTTGGAATCCCTCCGCAGGAAGATGCATGGATCGGAAAAGCAACGGAGCGCATATTTATTACACCAATTAAACTGACCATGCTACCCGAAGTGGAAGATATGGAATTGCCCATTGAAGGTGTTTTTCATAATCTCACTATTATAAAAATTAAAAATGAATATGAGGGACATGCGCAAAAGGTGATGAATGCCATGTGGGGAGCGGGACAAATGATGTTCAATAAAATACTGGTAATTGCTGATGGAATTGATATTCATAATTATTTGACGACAGCAAAATATTTAAGCGAGAACGTTGACCCGGCAAATGACATTTATTTCAGCTCCGGACCGATGGATGTACTGGACCATAGCTGCAGCAAATTTGCATTTGGATCAAAGGTTTGTTTTGATGCGACATTAAAATCAAATGCTGCAGAAAAAAATATTGAGCCGGCCACAATTAATATTGATAAGGAGTACCTGAAAGCTAAATACCCGGAAATTAAATTAATAAATGACTCACTGCTGAAAATAGGAATTTCAGTGGTCGCAGTTGCTGTAGAAAAAAATAAGATCGAACATGTACGCATGCTTAATTCATCTTTATTTTCCGAAGAAGGATTAAACAGGGTGAAGTTCATTATTTATGTCGACCATACGGTAGAAGCGGATGATATCGGTGTTGTCACCTGGAATTTCTCAAATAATATCGATCCTCACCGTGATATGTTTATTTTACCCGATAATGGATCCGGCGTTTCCCATTGCGGCATTGACGGCACACGAAAAACAAAACAATTCGACAATTTTACACGGCCATGGCCAAACGTTATTATCATGGATGATAAAACAATTCTTTCTATTGACAGCAAATGGGAAGAGCTCGGCCTCGGAAAATTACTTCCTTCTCCTTCCTTAAAATATAAGCGGCAGGTAATTGGTAACGGTGCTGTAGTTGAAGAGAAATAAAATAGCAAGTACATTATGGCATTGTCAATTAATCAGTCCACTCAGAGTCTGGCTGACTACCGTGCGTAGTCAGAGACATACGCACAACATTATGTCCATTGGCCCTGATCTCTTTAATTCAACGCCGGCTTCAATAACGCCGATTATTTCAAAGCTCAAATTTTTTATTTAAACGTTGTGGCTAAATACAGTCAGGAAAAAATTGGTTAAGTATCCCTGTGCCCTCTGTGGTCCCTGTGTGAGATATTCATTTTTTCACACAGAGCGCACAGGGTGCACAGAGAAATTGTTTTTTCGACTTTGTTGAAAGGTGCGCCATGTTATCTGTAGTTGCCGACTATTGTGCGGTGTTTCAAGTCGTCGACTTAATTCAGTCTGTTAATTTTATTTCCGAAAATATTACCTTAGCAATGGATTTTGGTTATGCAAAGCATCGTCAACTATTTTGATTCAATTCCTTCGCTGCACCGCTCTCTTATCCTTTTTGGGGGGATTATGTTTTTTTATTTGATTGAATATGCTGGACCGCTATTTAAGTTTAAATACAATAAATTGAAACATGCGGGACTTAATATTTTTTTTACTGTTACTACTATCATCGTAAATTTTGCACTTGCATTTTTAATTGTTACAGCAAGCGACTGGTCGATCAAAAACAAGATCGGCATCTTATGGTGGGTTGATCTGCCGTTGTGGGTGGTAATGGTTTTCGGATTATTATTACTTGATCTCATCGGTGCTTATACCATTCATTTTATCGAACATAAAATAAAATGGATGTGGAAATTTCATTTGATCCACCATGCTGATACTTATGTTGATACCACAACCGCCAACAGACATCATCCCGGTGAAAGTATTTTCCGTTTGGTATTTACTGTTATCGCAGTAGCAATTATTGGAGCGCCGGTATGGCTGGTATTAATGTATCAATCGCTATCGGCTATTCTTTCACAATTCAATCATGCAAACATTAATTTACCGAAAGGGCTCGACAATGCATTAAGTTATGTTTTTGTTTCACCTAATATGCATAAAGTACATCACCACTATATCCAGCCATATACCGATTCAAATTATGGTAATATCTTTTCCATCTGGGATCGCATTTTCGGAACCTATAAAAAGTTAGAACCGGGCCAAATTGTTTATGGCATCGATACCCATATGCTGCCGGAAGAAAATGCAGCTATTGGAAATTTATTGGTGATCCCATTTCAGCCATACAGGGCGCCCTCAGGATCTAAGTTCGGAAATAGTTGACTACAGCTGCTGTTCAATCTATAATCGGTAATTTTATTTCCTCAAAACAATATCATCAATGAAAATATCGATCGCATTATTTTTTGCATTTTGCTCGTGCTTATCTTTTGGTCAGGTAAATAAAATAAATGAAGAGGACAGTGTCCGGCCATTTATTCTTGGAAGGATCGATGAGATCAATTCGGAAGTGCTGAATGAAAAGAGAATATTAAATATTTACTTGCCGGAAGGATATGATGCAAATGATACAATTAAATACCCCGTTGTTTATTTATTGGATGGTTCTGCCGATGAAGATTTTATTCATGTGGTTGGAATATATCAATTCAATACCTTCGAATGGATAGATCGTGTTCCAAAATCTATTATTGTTGGAATTGCCACCGTTGACAGGCGACGGGATTTCACTTTTCCCACAACAATTGCGGAGGATATTAAATCATACCCCACCACCGGCCACTCTGATAAATTCATTCGCTTTATTGAAAAAGAATTGCAACCATATATTGAAGAGAATTATAAAGCGAACAGCAGGAAAACAATTATCGGTCAGTCGCTGGGAGGGTTGCTTGCCACCGAAATTTTGCTGAAGAAAACAACCCTTTTCAATGAATATATCATCATCAGTCCGAGTTTATGGTGGGATGATGCATCGCTATTGAAATTATCTTCGCCAATACTCGAGAAAAACTTTAATACTAAAACAGATATTTATATCGGGGTGGGAAAAGAAGGGTTAGGTCCCGGAGAAATTCCGCATGTAATGGAAGTTGATGCTAATTTGCTTGCGGAAAAATTAATAAACTCAGAAAGTAAAAGCCTGAATGTAAATTTTGACTATCTGCCCGATGAAGATCACGCAACAATTGCGCACCAGGCAATATTCAATGCAATACGACTTTTACATCCGGTAAACACAAATGATAAATAACTCCCTTATATTTATTTCATGAATGCTGTTGAAATAAACAACCTTTCAAAGAATTACGGAAAGATCGTCGCACTCAATAATATCCGGCTCAATGTTCCCGAGGGATCTATTTATGGCCTGGTGGGTCCAAACGGTGCCGGCAAAACAACGTTGATAAAAGCATTGGTGGGTTCACTTAAGCCGACATCCGGCAATGCTATAATCCTCGGGCTCGACCCGCTTAAAGATAAATGGAAACTCCGACGGCAGATCGGATATATGCCGCAAAGCCCTGCACTTTATGACGACCTGTCTGCCCGCAACAATATTTTATTTTTTGGCAAGGCGCAACAAATGGCAGACCTTAAAAAGAAAACGGAAGAAATACTTGCATTTGCAGAACTTACCTCACGTGCCGACGATAAAGTTGGAACATTTTCCGGTGGAATGAAAAAAAGGGTTTCATTATGCTGTGCATTAATTCATGATCCTAAAATCATATTTCTGGATGAGCCAACTGCAGCTGTCGACCCGCATTTAAAAATGCAATCATGGAATTTATTCCGGAAACTGGCAAAAAGAGGTGTTACCATTTTTGTAAGTACACATTTAATGGATGAAGCCCTGCTTTGCGATATGGTTACCATCATCCGGAATGGAGAAATACTTGTTGTTGATTCACCGCAAAAAATCCTGGAACGCGGAAAAACAAAATTAAAAGTGATAGCAGGAGACGACGAAAATATCTCATTTATTGATTCAACACCTGAAGCACTTGCCAACGCATTAAAAATGTTCAACCTTGAGAAAAATATTTCATCCGTTGAACTGCATTCCGACAACATTGAAGATATTATTCTTTCAATAGTGAGAGAAAAAGGAGGGGAGGGGCTATGAAACATACACTCATTATCGCTCAACGTGTTTTGCAACAGCTCAGGGGTGACAAGCGTTTTCTTGCGCTTTCAATTATCGCACCGCTCATCATTATTTATTTCCTCAAATTATTATTCGACACCTTTCCGCCTTATGTGGATGTGAAAAGTTATACCATTCCATTAAGTGCCTTCATTGTGCATTTTCTGAGTTTTATTCTTTGCGCTATTCTTCTCGTGCAGGAAAGAACCCGCGGAACGCTTGAACGCATGATGATCAGTGGATTTTCAAAAATGTCGATCATTGGTGGATATACGCTTGGCTATTTCGGATTGGCAACATTGCAGGCAATTGCTGTATTATTTGAATCACTTTGGTTATTTAATCTCGATTATGATCCTGCAACTATTTTCCTATTATTTATTGTGATCTGGCTGCTGGCTATTGTTTCTGTACTGCTCGGAATTTTTATCTCCACCTTTGCCAAGCATGAGGGACATGTGTTTCCATTCATCCCGCTTATTATTCTTCCCTCCGTTTTTCTTACAGGATTGATCATCTCTCCTAACGAATTGCCATTGTGGGCAGAAATCATTGGAAAATGTTTACCACTTCATTATGCGGTGAACATCATTCACGAGATCATTAAACCAGAATATGCAATTGCCGATACATTAGTTGATTTTGGATTTCTTGTGGGATATATTTTCATATTATTGATACTTGCCTCATTTACCCTAAAGGAAACGGAGTAATAATATCAAACTTGAATCAAAAGTCGCAATTGCCCCTTTCAATGTCGCTTTTAGCCTCGGAAAATATGCTATACCTTGCATAATCTTGCATTGTGATTTTATTAATAACAATTAAAAA
>JBIOHA010000105.1:0-8676 GCA_044448625.1 Chitinophagales bacterium
TCATTGAAAAAGAACTCATGCATTCGAGCCGCAACACCGAGCTGGCCAAATTATTAAATATCCAGAAATCATTGGTGTATTTCGTAACCGACCTTCGTGCCAATGAATTGCTGATGATGAAAATTCAGCGCACAAATTTTCTCGGTATCAAAAACGATGAAGAGAAAAATGATTATCTCAGCGATATAATTATTGACAGCAGCCAGGCCCTTGAAATGGCAACCGTATACACCAACATCCTCAACGGAACCATGGATGCATTTGGATCTATTATTTCCAACAACCTGAACTCCGTGATGAAACGGCTTACCTCCATCACAATCATTCTGATGGTGCCGACATTAATTGCAAGTTTCTTTGGAATGAATTTCCAAAACCTCCCACTCGAGCATTCTACCAGCGGTTTTTTTGTTATCATGTTCCTCTCGATTTTTGTATCTATAGTGCTTTATCTTTTGTTTAGGAAGATAAGGTGGTTTTGAAGAGTGAGGCTCCCACTTTTTCAGTGGGGGTCTCACTGAAACATAGTTGATTGAAAGCTACATTGAAATAGACAAGTACCCATTGATGCGAATTACTATTGAGAGCCTCACTGAAACGAAATTGGGATTCAGCGCTTCACAGAAATCTGAAATCGGCCGGGTCTCACTGAAAGGAATTGCAATTGAGAGCCTCACTGAAAAAGTGAGACCCTCAATTTATCCTGTTTCCCCGCAGATATTCTTCAATTAACATCCTGCGTTTTCCTTCAGCCTGGATTTCTTTTACCTGTATGCATCCAAAAGCAGTTGAAAATGTAAGATATGTTTTATTATCTGTTGCAAACTTACCCGGTGTATCAGAAAAAGCATCCTGTTCTATTGCCGACCTTAATATCTTAACAGGTTTATCATTAATAAAGGTAAATGCTCCGGGATAAGGTGATAAACCACGAATAAAATTATGGACCTCCTCAGCTGAACTGTTCCAGTTGATCTGGCAATCGTTTTTAAATATTTTCGGTGCGATCTTTTCAGACTGTTGCAATTGCGGAATTGGTGTATAATTCCCTGATTCAATTGCACCCACCGTTTTTAAAATGAGTTCTGCACCTGCATCCATTAATTTATCGTGTAGGGTTCCGGCATCGTCATATTGCTGAATTGGGATTTTTTCCTGGAAAATAATATCACCTGTATCGATGGCATGTTTTAAAAAGAATGTGGTCACACCGGTTTCTTTTTCGCCATTTATTATTACATGATTGATAGGAGCTGCACCGCGATAATCGGGGAGAAGGGAAGCATGCAAATTAATTGTTCCTGATCGCGGCATTGACCAAACAATTTCCGGCAACATACGAAAGGCTACAACAATTTGCAGATCTGCATCATAACTTTTTAATGCGCTGATAAAATTTTCATCTTTTAATTTAGCAGGCTGGAGAACCGGTATTTTATTTTCTACCGCAAAATCTTTAACCGGACTTGTAGTTATTTTTAGCCCCCGGCCGGCAGGTTTATCCGGAGCCGTTACAACGGCAACAATATTAAAACCATTCTCTGCCAATACCCTCAATCCCGGAACGGCGAATTCCGGGGTGCCCATATATATTATTTTCAATTTATGCTCCATCATTCAAAATCAGGGTAAAGCAAATATTTTTTTCTTACTTGTTTGAAAGCGTTGAGATCTTCCTGCCAGGTAAATTTTATTTCGTTGCTTGATAGTCCTGCTTTTATTTGTTGCATCAATTCATCATTGCCAGCCAGCTTATTGAAAAAGTTGTTTTCAAGAAAGTATTTGTTCTGATCATTAAATATTTCATAAGTAGTGATGAGAAAACCGATATTCAAATTCGAGCCCATTGCTTTCCTTAAAAAAACCGGTTTCAAATCAAATAAAAATCCGTTGCATTTTTGATTCATGAAGGGAGGAGATTTTGCGCCCGGTTTTGAAACAGGTGTAAATGAAAAAGGTTGGTCGTCGTCGATATATGCATATACCGGCAAAAATGGTGACCCAAACATTTCGAATGGTTTATCAGTACCTCTTCCCACACTAATATTGGTTCCTTCAAACAAACATAAAGACGGATATAAATAAATTGCCGTCATGGTTTTTAAATTTGGAGAAGGCGGGATCTTTACTTCATAATATTTTTTATGGTCGTAGTTTTTACAAGGAATAACAGTAAGATCACATTGAACACCATTCTCCAGCCATTTTTCTCCGTTGATCATTTGCGCATATTCACCGATGGTCATTCCGTGTACAATTGGCACCGGGTGCATACCAACAAATGATGAAAATTCTTTTTGCAACACAGGGCCATCAACATAAAATCCATTTGGATTTGGACGATCGAGTACGATAAGTTTTTTCTTATTCTCTGCACATGCTTCCATTACATAATGCAGAGTGGAGATATATGTGTAGAATCTCGCACCCACATCCTGTATATCGAAAATAATTATTTCAGCATCGGCAATATCCTGCCATGATGGTTTCTTTTTATTTCCATAAAGTGAAATTACCTGCAAACCTGTTTTGGTATCCTTTGCATTTAATATAGTGGCACCGGCATCCTCAGTGCCCCGGAACCCGTGCTCGGGTGCAAAGATCATTTGAATATTTATGCCAAGACTTAGGAGGGAATCAACTAAATGCGTATTTCCGATAACAGAAGTTTGATTCACAACGCAGGCGATATATTTATCCTTTATTAGTGGGAGATATAATTCAGTTTGGTCGGCGCCCGTTAATATATCCCCTGCATATTCATCATTTGCTGATGTTGTCGAATCAATTGCATCAAGATCTGAATGCTGGTCTATATCAGAATCATTATTTTTACAGCTCGTTGCAAAAAGTATCCAGAAAAAAGATGAAATAAGTATCGACATGCTTATTAATATTCAAAAGGAACGCCAAAGTTAAAAAGTAATTGCAGATGTGGTTTGAATTTTTTATCACCAAAAAAATCATACATAATAAAGAACGATCCTTTTCGAGGCTTATCATCGCAATTGCCCGCATCGCCATCGCCCTGAGTTTAACGGTAATGATCATTTCCACATCGCTGGTAAACGGTTTCAGGTCCACCATCTCCGATAAGGTGTATGGGTTTTGGGGGCATATCAATATTTCAAAACAAAGTTTGCGCAATTCATTTGACGACGAACCTATTTTCAGAAAGGACGAATTTGTTAATGAAGTTGAAAAGATAGATGGAATAATTGATGTGCAGGTTTATGCACGCAAGGCTGCAATCATAAAAACAAAAACAGATATTGAAGGCATTATCCTGAAAGGTATAGGCAGCGATTTCAACTGGGGAGGATTTAACAAATATATAATTAGCGGCAATGGAATTAATTTAAAGGATAGCATTACTTCCAGGGAAACAATTATTTCGAGATCTACTGCAGAACGGTTAAAGTTTTCGGTTGGCGATAGTGTGCTGATTCATATTATCGATCAGAAAGAGAATGGCGACTACCAGCAAATGTACCGCAAGTTAAAGATCGCAGGCATTTACAATACCGGATTAGAAGAGTTTGATAAATTATTTGTGATCGTTGACATCAGGCATATACAGCGGCTGAATAATTGGTCGCCCGAACAGATCGGTGGCTATGAAGTATTTATTGATGACCCGGATAAACTTATGGAAATAGCGTCGGAAGTGAATAAAGTAGCAGATCCTTTTTGGGAAGTGCAAACCATCAGGGAAATAATTCCTTCGGTTTTCGACTGGCTCAATCTTCAAAAAGTAAATGAATGGATAATATTAACGCTAATGGTTTTGGTTGCCATCATCAATATGGTTACTTCCTTATTAATTCTCATCCTGGAGCGTACAAACATGATCGGAGTTTTAAAATCGCTGGGTGCAAATAATAATTCCATCCGCAGAATATTTTTGTTGAATGCCTCCAATATAATAATCAGAGGAATGGTGTTTGGAAATATTATCGGGTTGGGATTATGTATCATCCAGCAACAATTTGGATTGATCAAACTTCCTGAAGAATCATATTATGTTTCTGTTGCACCGGTGTCTATTAATTTGTTTTGGGTGCTTGGCCTCAATGCAGGAACATTTATCGTTTCCTATTTATTCCTGATAATTCCTTCATACCTTGTTGCAAAAATTCAACCGATAAAGGCGATAAGGTTTAATTGAATGAGTAATGAGTGATGAGTGATGAGTTTGATTTAGGGGCTAAAATTAAATTACTTACTGCGCTGAG
This sequence comes from Chitinophagales bacterium, assembly GCA_044448625.1. Taxonomy (GTDB): domain Bacteria; phylum Bacteroidota; class Bacteroidia; order Chitinophagales; family BACL12; genus UBA7236. The sequence continues at coordinate 4,236 of JBIOHA010000105.1, forward strand.
TAAAGTAGAATGAAAAAAATTGCGAGTGAGGAAACACGAGTTACGAGTGACGAGTGACAGCTCCCATAGCGCCGGCGTCCTCGCCGGTGAGTTCGCAGGGCAAGCATGGAAATGAGTGATGAGTGAAGAGTAATGAGTTTAGAATGAATAATGAATATGTGATATCAATACCCTCTAGAATTTAGCGCATTCCTTATTCCTCACTCACCACTGACCACTCACCACTCACGATAATAAGTTACGAATGACGAAACACAAATTACGAGTGACGAATTTGACTCCTCATTCCTCACTCCTTATTCCTTATTCCTTTATTATACGGACAATGCAGACAATTATTACCGCAACAATATCCTCTCTCCAATAAATATTTTGCAGTAAAAACAAATAATCCGTCTTTATTAATGTAGTAGTCTATATTTTCTACCAGCTTTTTTTCCTCCATAATATTTGGTGAGTATTCATTTAGAAATACCGCATGCCGGTGTAATTGAATGGAGTAATTCCACGGAGCTGTTCTTTGATTTCTGTTGAAATATCCAGCTTATCAATAAAAGTGGTCATTGATTCTTTGGTGATCTTTTCACCGTTGCGGGTCAGTTCCTTCAATGCTTCGTATGGCTGCGGATATCCTTCTCTTCTCAATATTGTTTGTATTGCTTCTGCAATTACGGCCCAGTTATTATCAAGATCTTCATTGATCTTTTGCTCATTCACCTGTATTTTTTTCAACCCTCTTAATATTGATTTAATGGAGAGCACCGAATGGGCAATTGGGACACCGATATTTCTTAATACTGTTGAATCGGTGAGATCTCTCTGCAACCTCGACACCGGTAATTTTGCCGAAAAATGTTCAAACAATGCATTCGCGATCCCGAGATTCCTTCAGCATTTTCAAAATCAATCGGATTTACTTTATGTGGCATTGCTGATGAACCCACCTCGTTTTTATTTACCGATTGTTTAAAATATTCCATTGAAATATAACTCCATACATCGCGGCATAGATCAATAAGCACGGTATTAATTCTTTTCAATCCATCGAAAGCGGCGGCAATATTATCATAATGTTCAATTTGCGTTGTATACCGGCATCTTTCCAAACCTAGTCTTGTTGAAACAAAATCATCGGCGAATGATATCCAGTCAATATCGGGGTATGCAACAAAATGCGCATTAAAATTTCCCGTAGCACCGCCAAATTTTGCACTGTGCGGAATCATGTTAAATAAATTCCGCTGTTTGCTCAACCTTTCAATAAATACCCTGATCTCTTTTCCAAGCATGGTTGGTGATGCTGGCTGACCATGCGTTCGGGCCAACATTGGATATTTTGACCATTTGATGGCGAGCTCACTTAATGTATTGATAAGTTCTTCCAGCAGCGGGGCATAAATATCAATAAGCGCATCACGGAAAGAGATCGGGATCGCCGTATTATTGATATCCTGCGAGGTTAATCCAAAATGAATAAATTCTTTCCATTCGCCGAAACCCAGTTCATCAAATTTATCCTTAAGAAAATATTCAACAGCTTTAACATCATGATTGATCTTTTCCTCAATGAGCTTTATGGATTTACAGCTCTCAATATTAAATGTTTTATATATTTTTCTTAATTTACTCCTGTTGTCGGAATCAAATTTCTTTAATTGGGGAATTGGTAATTCAGTGAGCGCAATGAAGTATTCAATTTCAACATATACCCTGAACTTCATCAGGGCGAATTCAGAAAAATAGTTTGACAGCTCTGCTACTTTAGGATAATACCTGCCATCTACAGGCGAAATATTCAGCAATTCACATTCATTCATAGTCGGTTATTAACGCAGTAAAGTTAAGCATTAAACACGACTTCTCTTTTCAGCTATACTGTTGTTAGGAGCTATTAATTCTTTAAAGGTGAAATATCCTGGAGCATCATGCAATTGAAATGCCCAAGCGGGCAACGTTCAAAACCGATCTTAGAACATGGTCTGCATTTCAGCCCATTCACTTCCATAATTTTACCGGATTGCCTTTGCTGCATCAAATTATTTCCGGCCCCGAAATAAGGATACATTCCAAATTCAGGAATCGTATTGCCCCAGATAGAAACAATATTTTTTTTAAATGCAGCTGCAATATGCATCATACCGGTATCATGCGTGTAAACTTTAATTGCCTGTTGGAGGAGTGATGCAGATTGGTTTATTGAATATTTTCCGCAGGCGTTATAGATCTTTTCAATATTGGAGGATGCAATTTTTTCTCCCGCATCAAAATCTTCTCTGCCACCGATCAACACAACCGGCAGTGAAAATTTGCTGCATAGTTCAATTGCTTTTTCAGCAGGTAGCTTTTTTGTAAAATGCATTGCCCCGATCACAAAAGCAATAAATCCATTTTGAAATAGTACCGGCAAGGTTTGTACATCAACCATTTCTTTTTCGGGTATGAAATAATCAAGTCCTTCACCATCATTTGCTACACCAAAATCTTTTACAGTTTCTAAATAGCGGTCAACTATATGTTTCTCAGGCAAACGGTTTATCTTGAATTTTACCATGAGCCATTTTTGAAAATTTAATTTGTTAAACGACCTGGATTCCAATCCAAGATTTGATTTGATAAGGAATGTACGCAGGTTATTATGCAGATCAACAATAAGGTCAAATTTTTCTTTATTGAGGGCATCAACTAATTCGGGTAACATTTTATCCTCGAGTACATGTAATTTACTGATGTAGGGATTCGCAGATAAAACGGATGCAAATTGTTTCTTTGTTGCAAAATGGATCTCAGCATTCAATTGTTTTTTAATGCATCTGATAACCGGTGTGGTTAAAACAATATCACCAATGGAACTGAACCGGATGATGAGGATCTTTTTGACCATTTGTAAATTTGCACAAATATCTTAAATGTTAGGTTTAAAACTACCCACTGATCCGCGATGGGTCAATCTTGCTGAAAAAAGCCTGGAAGCGGTGCTTACTGATCATGCCTATTGCGAGCAGAAGGCAACCTCAACCTGTATTTCACTGGTTCAGCAATATCCGGAAAGAGAAAGGCTTGTTGCAGAATTAACTCCAATTGTTACAGAAGAATGGGGGCATTTCAGGATGGTGCTGAAAGAATTAAAGAAAAGAAACCTGAAATTGGGTGAGCAACGCAGAGATGAATATGTGAATGCATTGATCAAATTTAAAAAAACAGGCGGCAACCGCGATGAACAATTGCTTGAAAAATTATTAATGTCGGCATTAATTGAAGCAAGGAGTTGCGAACGATTCAGATTATTAAGCGAAGGACTGGAAGAGGAAGAACTCCGGAATTTCTACCGCGAATTCATGATCAGCGAAGCAGGACATTATAGATTATTTATTGATCTTGCCAATGAATATTGCGGCAAAGAAAATGTAAAAAAGCGTTGGGAAGAATGGCTTGCATTTGAAAAAGAATTAATGAATAAACTCGAGGTAAAAGGGGAGCGGATGCATTGAACAGCCGATGAACAGCTGATGAGCAGCCGATGAACAGCCGATGCTGGTTACTGGATAGCAGTAGCTTCATAGTTGAGAGTCATAACCAAATAAATTCCAACCCTGAATTTAATAAAAATAAAAAGTGACGAATATACAAACACTAACCTGCCTCCCGTGCGCAGCGTAAGGGAGGTTACGATTGCTGGAATTTCTTATTCCTCATTCCTCACTCACCACTCACCAAAAAAACACCCGGCAAAATAAATTACCAGGTGTTGATCTTGCTTCTGTATGTAAGCGAATTAAATTAAGATGATCAATAATATGATAATGAGAATCAATGCAGCACCGGATATATATAAATACCCACCATCTGCTTTTAAGGTTTCTTTAATTTGACTTGATTCCTGACGAAGTTCCTTTTTTTCCTGAAAATTAAGATCTTTTTTATCCATATCCTGAATTTCCTTAAACCTGTTGGTCATTCTTGTGATCTCTTCCGCACTCAATTTATTTTCAGGCGTATTAGGTGTTGCCGGTACATTGGGTGTGTTTGATGCTGAAGTTGTACCCATTGCAACTATTGCACAGAATACAAACGGAATTAATTTTTTCATTTTCATTTTATTTGATTAAAGTCATATAATAAATGACGAAAATGGTGCCGTTTGCAATTACCACCAATTTTGTTCGGCAGATTTACTTTTTTTGCGGAATAGTTTGTAGAAATATTACACAGTTGTTACCAATATGATACACGAAAGCTCAAAAACAAAGCTTTGTTTCAACTAAAACGACACCATTACCACTGTTGAAGTCGCTTTTTTAACTGGCACAATATTTTAATTATAATTATCCTATTCAATCAACATATAATTTTCTCCTCCGGAATTAATTTTCCGGATTTGAACCGAAAGGTGAATGTGGGAAGATCGAGAAAGGGTCCTCTAACCGGGATCCTTTTTTCTAAA